>DATGHB010000429.1:0-4600 GCA_035308265.1 Roseiarcus sp. | reverse complement strand
AGACCCTCGCCCGCGATCCAGTCCGCGTCATAGTACGTGCTAAGATAGCGCTCCCCTGGATCGCAGATGAGGGTGACGATCGAGCCCGCGCGCGCCTCCGCGATCATCTCCTCGGCGAGGGTGAGCGCGCCATAGACATTGGTTCCGGCCGAGCCGCCGCACTTTCGGCCGATGACCGTCTCGAGCCAATGGATCGCGGCGATCGAGGCGGCGGCGGGCGCGCGGATCATCCGGTCGACGACGCTCGGGATGAAGGATGCTTCGATCAGGCGAACCGCGTCCTTGACCCAGTCGCGGTCGATCGCCAATGGGCTGCGGTCGCTCATTTCGACGGGCGGCGCGGAGCGGGAGGTCAAACCGTGATGCTCCTCATCGATTGAGCGCCCGCGGGCCGCTGACGAAAAGATTGCCCCGGACATAGAATCTGAGCGGATTGTCAGCCGCGCGGGTAATCCCAATCCGCTTGCTCCGCCCGATTTCATCTGACGCCCAGCCGTCCGATCCGAGCCACAACGGGCCGTGCTGACAGAGGTCGATCCCGTCGAGCCGGCGATCGATCCTCAGGGCTTCGCAGAGCCGTCCGGGGCCTCGCGCCAGGTCCCGCACCCGCTCGACACCGCGATTTTGCTCCATGATCGCGACGCCGAACATTGGCTCGATCGCCCTGATCAAGACGCCCGCTCCCACCCCCGGCCTCTCGCTCGAGACGTTCAGCATGAACGAGACCCCATAGGCGAGATAGACATAAGCGTGTCCGCGCTCGAGGAAAAGCGCGCGATTGCGCGCGGTCATGCCGCGATAGGCGTGACCCGCGGGGTCTCCGATGACATAGGCCTCGGTCTCCACGATGCGGCCGCCCGCCGCGCCTTCGGGCCGTGTCCGCACGATGAGCTTGCCCAGAAGAAAACGAGCAAGCTCGGCGGTGTCGACCGGGAGTTTCTCACGCTTGAGCGGGCGCAGGCGCGCCATTGCGGCGCCGATTGCGCGAGGGTGGTTGGGCGGAACGGGGGCCCTCCGGGGGCGCCTCAATTGGCGAGCGGGGGCAGGTCGCCGCGCCCGTTGAGCGCGCCCGGCGCCCAGTTCACGCCGTCGCGCATGGCGTAGAAGATGTGGGCGCCGATGCGGTCGACCCGTTTCAGATAACCGACCCAGAACGGCGAGACGTAATTGGCGTGGTAATTCACCGCCACGTCGACCTTGGGGTTGTAGTTCGCCCCGCTCACCACCGCCGCGGCGATGCGGGTCGCGACCGCCCACGCGCCGGGCTCCTCGATCCGCAGCGACTTGCCCTCGCAGGCGAAGGAGAACTGGCAGGCGAAGGGCCGATTGCGGTCCTGATAGACGACGCCGCAGACGGTGGTGGGATAGATGCCGCTGCGCACCCGGTTGAGGACGACCTGGGCGACGGCGGCCTGGCCCTCTTCGGGCTCGCTGCGGGCTTCGAAGTAAATCGCTTCGGCCAGGCAGCGCATCTGGCGCGCGCGGTCCTTCGAATCGATGAGCGCGGAATAGTTCGGCTTGCCGCTCGCGGCGGAGAGCTGCGGGACTACGCCCGAGCCGTCCGTCTCGACGGCGACCACGACGCCATCGCTCGAGGTCGGCGAAGACGAATTGAGCGCGAATTCGAGTGGCGGCGCGGGCGTCGCGCCGTCGCCGAAGGCAAGCGGCGCGGGCGCCGCCTGATCGCCGCCGGCGGGCCTCGGCGGGCTCATCGAATGGCCGGGGTCGAAGTCGTCGGCTTCGCGCTCCGCTCGCGGCCGGTCGTCGGCGGCAAAGGGCGCAGGAGCAAGCGGCAGCGGCTCGCCGTCCTCGTCCACCGCCCTGAGCGGGCGCTGGGCAAGGATCGCGCGGCTAAGGCCGGTCGCCTGAGCGCGGGCGAAGGCGCTCGTGGTTGCGGCCGGCTCCTGTTCCGCTTCGGCGGTGATCGAGAGAAGCACCGCGAGAGCCGTACACCACGGCGCAGCGACCCGAAAAGCCCAGCCAATGCGCGAACGAACCATGAGGCGAAGCAGGCGCCCGTGCCTTAAGAAGTTTCACCACCCCGCGCTTGCCGCTTCGACAAAAAAAGCGCGCAATGCGAACCAATTCCTTTATCCGCGCTTAACGTTGCCGGGCGGTTACCAAGGGTGAGGGCGGTGCGTCCCGGTTTGGGGCAGGGGCGGCGTTGGGAGCGCGCATGATTTTCAAGGGTCAGTGTCACTGCGGCGCGATTGGCGTGGCGCTCATGTCCGACCGGCCGCCGGCCGAGCAGAGGCTTGGCGCCTGCCAATGCTCGTTCTGCCGCAAGCACAATGCGAGGGCGTTTTCCGACCCCGGGGCGCGTGTGACCTTAACGGCGGCCGATCCGGAGCAGCTTCAGAGATACGTGTTCGATCTCAGAACTTCCGAGCAGATCATCTGCCGGCGGTGTGGCGTCTATGTCGCGATGACCTTGATCGAGGAGGACCGGGCATGGAGCGTTATCAATGTCGACGCTCTCGACGATCGGGCGCTGTTCACTCGTGCGCCTGTGGCCCGCGACTACAGCGCGGAGGATCGCGAGGGCCGCATAGCAAGACGGAAGGCCCGCTGGTGTCCGACCACGCTCGTCGGCTGGCCGGAGATTGCCGCGGATTAGGCGGTTTTGGCCCGACGGCCACTCATCCGCGGCGCTCGGTCCAGTGAGCGCGCTCGCGGCGGGCGAAGAGGTCCCTGATCTCCCCGATGATCCTTGCCCCGTCGCGGGAACCGTGGACCGAGGGGGAGTTCATGAGCGAGCTTTCGGCCGTCTTGAGCGCTCCATGCGCCTCGTCGGGGGTGAGGAGGTTCTTGCGCACCAGAAGGTCGAGGATCGCCATGGCGAGGGCGCCGCCGACCATTGCGGTTCCGAGCGGACGACTGGTGAAGGACGCGTTCGACATGAGTGAACTCCAAGAGACGCCCGGTAGGGATCCTCGAATTGAACGGTTCCTGCCGATGTGAGACGGCAGTCGTGAACAGATGAAAAGATCGCGCCCGCGCGAAACGCCTTGCTCGCGCGGGCGCGCGCCCCCATCCGTCTCGCTGAAATCGAACCGTCGTCGGTGGCGTCAGGCGGCCATCGACCCGATGGCCACGTACCTCTCGCCATCCCAGACACGCGCGCTCGGCGGCTTGTAGGCCATCCGGCAATGGCCGGCGCAATAGGGGCGGCCCTTCGCCGTCTGAACGCCGCAATAGACGAAATCCTCGCTCGTGGGATCGCCGACCGGCCAGCGGCAGGCGCCTTCGCCGATCTCCTCGAACCCCACTTTCAGCATGTCTCCGACCTCGGCGCCGGCGAACAGCCACGCGGCTTTGCGTTCGCGCGGGAGAGCAGGAACGGCGGCCCGTTTCCACAAAGTTGAACCCGTGCGGGCGATCGCCGGACGGCGTGGCCGCACCGCAACCGACCGCGTCGCCCGGGGCGCCGAGCAGTTCAGATTGCCGCTGAGCTTGACGCCGATCCGGTTCGCCTTGCCGATCACCGCGTTGCGCGACGGCGCCCCGATCGCCGCGGCGATGATGCTTGCGCTTTTTCCTTCGAGCGCCAATTGCCTCAGAGTCTCGATTGCCGCCTCGGTCCACATGTCCCGCGCCCTCCGTTACTTCCGCGCCGCTTCAACTTGCTCGAAAACGTCCCTTCCGCTGCGCCGGGGCGCGGGTGCGAGGCTTTCGGCCGGCGGCTCCATCGTGGTCATCGTATGCCCCGTAGGTTGTATATGATGGTTAATACAATCATTCGTTGCATCTGGCAATAGCCAATTTGTCAGGAATTGTCACGGGACCGCCGAGGCGCGGATCCGGGCTGGCGCAGGACGGGAGCCTCGAGAATCGAGCGCCGCCCGAAAAGCAACACGCGTCGCCGGGATAAGAAAAGATCACGGAAAACTGGACAAACCGGGGCCCCGCCGCCATTGTCCGGGCCCATAAGACCGCGCCCGAAGGAGAGCCGCCCGATGAACAAGCCCGCCGCCGTCAAGCCCGCCCCGCGCGCGGAGATTCCCAACGATTTGAGCGCCTTCTGGCTGCCGTTCACGCCCAATCGCGCCTTCAAGAAGAAGCCGCGGCTCATTTCGCGCGCCAAGGACATGCACTATTTCACGCCCGAGGGTCGCTCGATCCTCGACGCCACCGCGGGCCTATGGTGCTGCAACGCCGGCCACAGCCGGGCGCCGATCGTGGCCGCGATCCAGCGCCAGGCGGCGGAGCTCGATTTCTCGCCGACCTTCCAGTTCGCCCATCCGCAGGCGTTTCAATTGGCCTCGCGCCTGGCTGAGCTCGCGCCGGGCGACCTCGATTACGCGTTCTATTGCAATTCGGGCTCCGAGGCCTGCGACACGGCGCTCAAGATCGCGCTCGCCTATCACAACGTGCGGGGCAATGGCTCGCGTCAGCGCCTGATCGGCCGCGAGCGCGCCTATCACGGGGTCGGCTTTGGCGGGATTTCGGTCGGCGGCATCGTCAACAACCGCAAGTTCTTCGGGTCGCTCCTCGCTGGCGTCGACCATCTCCCCACGACCTATAACCGCGAGCATCAGGCCTTCACCAAGGGCGAGCCGGAATGGGGCGCCCATCTCGCCGACGCGCTCGAGGGGATCGT
>DATGHB010000428.1:0-3138 GCA_035308265.1 Roseiarcus sp. | reverse complement strand
CGACCCTCGCCTCGCGGAAGCGGCGATCGTGCAGGGACGTGGGGCCGGGCCGATCCTGGCCGCGGCGAAGAGGTAGGCCGGGCTCATCCTCCCTCGCGGGAGCGGGGGAGGGGGACCACCTGAAGGGTGGTGGAGGGGGCGAAGCGCGCCGCCGCGATCCGCTCCGGTATCACCGCGCCGCCCCATGAAAGCCGAATTCCAGCAACCTCCGCCCTTCGTTCGCCCTCTCCGCCTCGGTCCGCGCTCCGTAGAGCACCACGATCAGCCGGCGCCCATTCTGGACCGCCGAGCCGACGAGGCCATAGCCGCTCGCCGCCAGGTGCCCGGTTTTCAGGCCGTCCGCCCCGAGATTCATGGCCAGAAGCGGATTCCGGTTCTCTTGCCTGATCCCGTTCCAGGTGAACTCGGTCTCGCCGAAATAGTGGTAGAACTGCGGATAGGTTCCGATGACATAGGCCGCCAGATGCGCCATGTCGCGCGCCGTCACCCTCTGCCGCGGGTTCCCGTTCCCCCACGCGTTGACGAAATGCGAATGGCTCAGCCCCAAGGCGCGAGCCTCCTCGTTCATCCGCGCCGCGAACGCGCTTTCCGAGCCAGCGATCCCTTCGGCGAGAGCGATCGCGGCGTCGTTGCCCGACAGGATGAGCATGCCGCGCAGCAAGTCGTCGACGCTCACTTGCGTATTCGCCTGCGCGAACATGCTCGACCCGCCCGATTCCGCGTCGCCTTCGCGCGCCGCCCGTGGCGAGATCGCCATCCGGGTCGAAAGGCTCAGCCTGCCTTGCGCGATCTCGCGAAACACGATCTCGGCGGTGAGGATTTTCGTTGTCGACTCGGGCGCCACCGGCGCATCAGCGCGCTTTTCGAACAAGACCGCTCCGCTGTTGGCGTCGATGAGGAGCGCGTAGGGAACCCTGGTCTGGAAGGCCGCAGCCCGCGCGGCGGGTGTTCCGGCGAAGATGAGGAGCGCCGCCGCAACCGGCAGGACGGCGCGCCGGCTGATGGCCGCCTTCGAAGCCTGGCGCCGTCCAAAAATGGAAGGATGTGCTGGCATTTGAGTTTGTTATGCTCGTCGGCTAACTCAGCGGATCGCTGAGTTGGCCGCTCAAGTGTATGAGCCTGTTGCGGCTATCGGCAAGCCCTGGAACTCGAGTGAGACCGCGCGCGACGTCAGTCCAGCCTCGTCGCAATATCGCTCGGATCGGGAGCTTTCCGGTCGAACTGGATTTTCCTCTCACTGAGCGCGAAGGCACAGAAGTGAATGATCCCGGAACCGAGAGGAGGCACGAGCCGGAAGGGGAAGGCGGGAGCCTCGCCGTCCTTACCGTTCTGGCGCTGATTGTCGGCGCCATTTCGGGCGCCCTGGTCGCCGTTTTCATCATCGTGCTTGAACGTGCGGATCGCCTGCGCGAGGCGTTTGTCGGCTGGGCGCATGCGCATGGGTCCGGAGGGTTCTGGCTCCTGGTCCTGGCTTGCGCCGCGGCGGCGGCGGCCGCCGCGGCCCTGGTGCGCCGGATCTCGCCCCAGGCGGCCGGCAGCGGCATCCCCCATGTCGAAGCCGTCCTGAACGGCCAATTGCCCGAGGCGCGCTTTCGCATCATTCCGGTGAAGTTCGTGGGCGGCGCGCTCGCCATCGGCTCCGGACTTGCGCTTGGCCGCGAAGGGCCAAGCGTGCACATGGCCGCGACGCTCGGCCAGCTTATCGGCAAAATCTTCCGGCGCGGCTGGCCCGACTGCCGGGTTCTGCTCGCCGCGGGGGCTGGCGCGGGCCTCGCCACCGCATTCAACGCGCCGATCGCCGGCGGCGTCTTCGTGCTCGAGGAACTGGTGCGGCGGTTCGAATTGCGGATCGCGATCGCCGCGCTCGGCGCCTCGGCGGCCGCAATCTCCGTCTCCCGGTCGATCCTGGGCGACGCCCCGGACTTCCACCTGGGCGCGCTTGTCCCGCCGGGCCCCGCGGTCCGGCCGCTCTTCTTCATCCTCGGCGCGCTCGCCGGTCTCATCGGCGTGCTCTACAATCGCGCGCTCCTGCAAACGATGGCGACGATCGACCGCTTCCGCTTGCCGGTCGAGGCGCGGGCCGGGCTGATCGGCGCGGGCGTTGGACTTCTCGCCTGGTTCCTGCCCGGTCTCGTCGGCGGAGGCGATCCGATCACCCAGCGGACGCTCCTCGGCGCAGGAACGCTCGCCGCGCTCCCGCTGGCCTTTCTCTTGAGGTTCGCCCTGGGCGCCGTCTCCTATTCGGCGGGGACGCCTGGCGGCCTGTTCGCCCCGATGCTGGCGCTTGGCGCGCAATTCGGATTGGTCTTCGGGCTCGCCGCCCGGCTCGCCTTTCCAGGCCTCGACATCCAGCCGGAAGGATTCGCGGCGGTCGGAATGGCCGCCCTGTTCACCGGCGTCGTGCGCGCGCCGCTGACCGGCATCGTGCTGGCTACCGAAATGACTGCCGACGTCACCATGCTGTTGCCGATGCTCGGAGCCTGCGCAATGGCCATGCTGACGCCCACCCTCATCAAGGATCCCCCGATCTACGATTCCCTGCGCGAGCGGGCGGTGAACCAGGAAAAAGCGCGCCTCGAACGGGAGCGCGCCGTCCGCGCGGAAGTTTAATCCTTAGGTCACGCGGACGCATATGACTGGGGTCGCCGCCCGTCGGGCGGGGCCTCGCTGTCGCGCTTGTCAGCAACTCCGGACCTGAAGGGCAGGGCCGCGCTTGTCGCTTCCCGCGGAAGACAAGCCTCCAGACGCTTGCCGTCGCGGCCCTCGCGCTATTGCGGCAGCGCGAAGGCGACGACGGCGTCACCGAATTTTGTGCCCAACCGGTGGTGGCCGCCGGCCGCGATGACGACGAACTGTCGCCCGCCTGCGACATAGCTCATCGGCGTCGCCTGGCCCCCGGCCGGCAAGGACGCCTGCCACAATTCCTTGCCGGTCGCGGCGTCGAAGGCGCGCAGCTTGTCGTCCGTCGCCGCGGCGATGAACACGAGGCCGCTCGCGGTCACGATCGGTCCGCCGAGATTCGGCAGGCCGCGGATCAAACCCATCGCCATCGAGCCAAGCGGCTCCTGCCAGCGAATTTCGCCGGCCGAAAGATCGATGGCGGCCAGCGTGCCCCAGGGCGGCTTATTGCACGGAATC
>DATGHB010000427.1:0-2030 GCA_035308265.1 Roseiarcus sp. | reverse complement strand
CGGCGCCGAGACATTCCGCGCGCTTGCCCGCGACGCCGTTTTCGAGCAGCACAGCCACGATCCGCAAAAGGAGGCCTGGCCGGCGTTCGAGGCGACGCTCGACTATGTGCCGATCGCCGCCGGCGCGAGCGCGCTCAGGCAGGCGGTCGAGCAGGCGGAGAAAGCCTTCGAGGGCGAAGCTCAGCGCGTCCACTACATGAGCGTGCCGCCGAACGCCGCGCTGTCCGCGGTCAACATGCTTGCCGAGGCCCATCTCGCCGCGGGCTCGCGCATCATCATGGAGAAGCCGTTCGGCACCGATCTCGATAGCGCGATTGCCCTCAACCACGCGTTGCACAAGGTTTTCGCCGAAGACCAGATCTTCCGCATCGACCATTTCCTCGGCAAGGAGCCGGCGCAGAACATCCTCGCCTTCCGTTTTGCCAATGGCCTGTTCGAGCCGATCTGGAACCGCAATTTCATCGACCACGTGCAGATCGACGTGCCGGAGACCCTCGACATCGGCAATCGCATCGCCTTCTACGAGCAGACCGGCGCCTATCGCGACATGGTCGTCACCCATCTCTTCCAGATCCTCGCCTTCATGGCGATGGAGCCGCCGACCTCGCTCGCGCCCGGACCGATCGGCGAGGAAAAGCACAAGGTCTTCCGCTCGCTGACCACGATCGACCCGGCCAACGTGGTGCGCGGACAATTCATCGGCTACCGCAAGGAGGACGGCGTCGATCCCGAATCGGACACCGAGACCTTCATCGCGCTCAAATGCTTCATCGACAACTGGCGCTGGGCCGGGGTGCCGTTCTTCCTGCGCACCGGCAAGCGGATGGCCGAGGGCCAGCGGATCATCTCGATCGCCTTCCGCCAGCCGCCGAGGAGCATGTTTCCGGGCGATTCGGGCCTCGGCGCCCAAGGGCCCGACCACCTGACCTTCGATCTCGCCGACCAGTCCAAGGTGTCGCTCTCTTTTTATGGCAAGAAGCCGGGACCGGGAATGCGGCTCGACAAGCAGAGCCTGCAGTTCGCGATGCACGAAACCGGCATGGGCGGCGACGTTCTCGAGGCCTATGAGCGGCTCATCCTCGACGCCATGCGCGGCGACCGCACGCTGTTCTGCTCGGCCGAAGGCATCGAGCGGCTGTGGGAGGTCTCGACCCCGCTCCTTGAGCAGCCGCCGCCGGTCAAGGTCTACGCGCCCGGCAGCTGGGGGCCGCAGGCGATCTATCAGCTAATCGCCCCCTACGCCTGGCGCCTGCCATTCGAGCGCGCCTGGCGCGATCCCAATCCGGCCGGCGCCTGATGGCGAGCGGGGCGGCCGCCGCGGCGCTGCACTCATGTGCTAGAGCCAAGGGCATGCACGATCTCTCCCTCATTCTCGAGCCCGCAGCCGACGACGACGCCGAGCCGATCGAGCGCTTGAACGAGCGGGTGTTCGGCCCGGGCCGCTTCGCGCGCACCGCCTACCGAATCCGGGAGACGACGCCCGCCGATCCGGGCTTGAGCTTCGTCGCCCGCGTCGGCACCCTCCTGGTCGGCGCCTCGGCGATGACCCCGATCGCCATCGGCGGGTCGCCAGCACTGCTGCTCGGACCCTTGATCGTCGAGCCGGTATTCCGCAGCCAGGGCATCGGCGAAGCGCTGGTCAACCGGTCGCTCGAGGCGGCGAGAGCGGCCGGCTGGAAGCTCGTCATCCTGGTCGGAGATGAGCCCTACTACGCCCGGATGGGATTTGCGCGAACGCCGGCCGGCCAGATATCGCTGCCGGGGCCGGTCGATCCCGACCGGCTTCTCTACCGCGAGCTCGAGCCCGGCGCGCTCGCCGCGGCTAAGGGCGCCGCGCGAGGGGCTTGAGCGAAGCGTTCGCGGCGATGGCGTCGCCCCACACTGGCCCTTTCCGCGGCCGGTGATCTCCAAGCTCGGCCTGCGGATCCGGCGTCGGGCGCTTTGCGTCGGAAAATGGCCAAGTCCCTTGGCTTAATTAAATCTATGGATGTAGAGTATTATAGCAAAATAATGTTTGCAGGCTCAGGGTT
>DATGHB010000426.1:0-7441 GCA_035308265.1 Roseiarcus sp. | reverse complement strand
TTCTGTGCCTGCAGGAGATCAAGTGCCTCGATGAGCAGTTCCCGCGGATGGAGATCGAGGAGCTCGGCTACAACATCGAAACCCACGGGCAGAAGACCTTCAACGGGGTCGCCATTCTCTCCAGGCGGCCATTCGAGGTCGCGCGCGGGCTGCCGGGCGACGAGAACGACTCGCAATCGCGCTATATCGAGGCGGTCGTTCCCGCCGGAGACGGCGTGGTGCGGGTGGCGAGCGTTTACCTGCCCAACGGAAATCCGGCCGGGTCCGACAAATATCCCTATAAGCTCGCCTTCATGGAGCGGCTCATCATTCACGCCCGCCAGCTCCTCGAATACGAGGAGCCGACGGTGCTGGCCGGCGATTTCAACGTCATCCCGGAGCCGCGCGACGCCGCGCGTCCGGAGGATTGGGTCAGCGACGCGCTGTTCTTGCCGGAAACGCGCATGAAGTTCCGGGAACTGATGGCGCTCGGCCTCACCGACGCGCTGCGCGCGACCACCGACGCCCCCGGCCTCTACACCTTCTGGGACTACCAGGCGGGCGCCTGGCAGAAGAACAACGGCATCCGCATCGACCACCTCATCTTGTCGCCCGAGGCCGCCGACCGGCTTCGATCGGTCGCCGTCGACAAGGCCATGCGCGGGCGCGACAAGGCCTCCGACCATACGCCGGTGCGGATCGACCTCTCGGTTTGAGCCGGGGTCAAGAGGGAGCAAAATGGATTCGTCGAAGCTTTTCGATCTCAGCGGCAAGACGGCCCTCATCACCGGATCTTCGGAGGGCCTCGGGCTCGCGATGGCGCGGGGCCTCGCGGCGGCGGGCGCTCGGATCGTTCTCAACGGCCGTGACGAGAAGAAGCTGGCCAAAGCCGCCAAGGCGTTTGCGGAATCCGGGCACCAGGTCAAGGCGCACGCATTCGACGTCGCCGATGAAAAGGCGGTTCTCGCCGCTTTCGAGCATTTCGACGCCGAGGGCGTCGAAATCGACGTCCTCATCAACAACGCCGGAGTTCAGTTCCGCAAGCCGATGGTCGATCTGACGACCGAGGAATGGCGCCGCGTCGTCGACATCCATCTCACCGGAACATTCCAGATCGGCCGCGAGGCGGCGAAGCGCATGATCGAGCGCGGGCGCGGCGGCAAGATCATCAACATCGCCTCGCTCGCGAGCGAGGTCGCCCGCGCGACGATCGCGCCCTACACGGCCGCGAAGGGCGCGGTCAAAATGCTGACCCGCTCGATGGCGGCGGAATGGGCGAAGCACAACATTCAGGCCAACGCCATCGGCCCCGGGTTCATTGCGACCGAGATGAACCGGGCGCTGCTCGACGACCCCAAGTTCGACGCCTGGGTCAAGGGCCGCACGCCATCCGGCCGGTGGGGCGAGCCGGACGATCTGATCGGGGTCACGGTGTTCCTCGCCTCGCCCGCCTCCGATTATGTGAACGGGCAGACCATCTATGTCGATGGCGGGCTGCTCGCGGTCATATGATCGAGGGCCCATGAGCGCGGCCAGTCCAACGATCAGCGAGCCCGGCCACGCCTCGGTTGTGGAACGGATGCGTGTTGCGACGCCCGCGCTCCTGTTCGGCCTGAGGCTGTGGGCGTCCGTCTGTCTTTCCTTCTATATCGCCTTCGCCCTCGAGCTCAGCGAGCCCTCGTGGGCGGCGACCACCGCCGCCCTTGTCTGTCAGCCGGTGCTGGGCGCTTCGCTGCGCAAATCGGCGTTCCGAATGATCGGAACCGTCATTGGCGCGATTGGCGTCGTGATCCTCGCCGCGCTTTTTCGTCAGGATCGGGTGGGGTTTCTGGTCGGCCTGGCGCTGTGGTCTGCGGCCTCCGCCTTCGTCGCGACGCTGTTGCGCAATTTCGCCGCCTACGCCGCGGCGCTCGCCGGCTACACCGCGGCCATCCTCGCGATCGACGTTCTCGGGCCGGTTGGGACGACGAACGGGATCGTCCTGATCTTCGCAGTCGACCGCGCGCTCGAAATATGCATCGGCATCGTGTGCGCGGGCGTCGTGCTCGCCTTGACCGATCTCGGCCACTCACGCCGGAAGCTGGCGGCGGAATTCGGCGCTCTCACGACCTCGATCATGGATGGGTTCGCCGATTGTTTCAGGCACGCCAGCTCCGACATTCTTCAGTTTCGAGCGCTTCGACGCGAACTCCTGCGGCGCGTGATCGCGCTCGATCCGATGATCGATGCGGCGATCGGCGAGGCGTCCGATCTCCGCTATCGTTCGGCGGTGCTGCAGCGGGCCGTGTCTGGACTCATGGAGACGATTTCGGCCTGGCGCAAGGTTGCGTTTGCGATCGCCCGCAGCGGCGAGGCGTCGACCGAACGGGAGGCCAACGCCGTTCACGACCAACTGCCGCGCGCGCGGCTGGCGCCTGGCCCCCCCGGTTCAGCCGAGGAACCCGCGGAATTGCGCGAGGCGTGTCGCTCGGCGGCGCGGTCGCTCACGCGCCTAAATGCTAGGACGCCAATCCAGAGGTTGCTGGCGGACAACGCCGCCCTCGGCATGCTCGGCATGGCGCGCGGCCTTAACGGGTTAGCCGGCGTGATCGACCCCCGCGACATTGTCGGCGTCAGGGGAACGGCGCGACTGCATGTCGCCGACTGGCTTCCCCCCTTCATCAACGCCGTGCGCGTCTTGGTCGCGGTCGGCGCGATTTCGCTGTTCTGGATCGCCAGCGCCTGGCCGAGCGGGGTGACCGCGATCACCTTCTGCGCGGTGATCGTCATCCTCTTGCCGTTGCAGGGAGACATGGCCTATTCCGCGTCGATGATTTTTCTGAGGGGAACCGCGATCAGCGCCGCCGCCGCGGCCGCGCTGGCGTTCGGGGTCCTTCCGAAGGCGACGACCTTCCCCAGTCTCAGCCTCGCCCTCGGGCTCGTTCTTGTGCCGTTCGGATTTCTGATCGCGCTCCCCTGGCGCCATTCGTTCCTGTTCACCGCGGCCACCTTCAATGTTGTGCCGATGCTCAACATCACAAACAGCATGACCTACGACGGGTCGCAGTTCTGGAACGGCGCGATCGCGATCCTCGCCGGGATCGCCGTCGGCGCGGTCGCCATGCTGATCATTCCTCAGCTGTCGCCGGCGATCCGCGCCCAAAGGCTGCTCGCGTTGACCCTCGCCGATCTGAGGCGGCTGGCGAAACGAGCTTCGCCCGGAAGGCAGGATGACTGGGAGAGCCGTGGCGTCGCCCGCCTGCTGGCGATGCCTGACGAGGCTGAGCCGGTCGAGCGCTCCGTGCTCGCCGCGACGGTCGCGGTCGGCAAGGAGATCATCCGGCTTCGCCATGTGGCGCCGCGGTTTGTCCCGGTCGCAATGGTGGACGCCGCGCTTCAGGCGCTGGCCGAAGGGCGAAGCGGCGAGGCGATCGGGCGCCTCGAGGACCTCGACCGCCGGATCGCCGCATTGCCGCCCGCGACGTCCGGCGGTCGCGTCCTGTTGAGCCTCAGGGCCAGCATCCTGTCGATTTCGGGACAACTCTCCGAGTACGCGCTCTACTTCGACCGGCCGAGCGCATGAGATTCACCGAAATCAACCTGTTCGGGCTCTACGTGGCGCCGATCGCGGTGATCCTGGCCGTCGCCTGGGTCGCCTATCTTCTGGTGCGGCGCGCGGGCGACCGCTTTGGCCTGACCGGACAGGTCTGGCATCCGGCGCTGTTCGAGATTGCGCTCTATGTTATCATCGTTTCATCGCTCGTCGTCATGATTGCGCGTTGGGGCCACTGATGTCCGGCGTCGAGGCCAACGCCAACACCCTCCGGACCGCGCCAGCGATCAAGCGCGGATCGGTCCTGTCGTCGCTGCGCGTCCTGCCGGTGCTCATCACCGCGGCGGCCGTCTGTTTGGCGGCCGCTCTCGCTGTCGCGGCATGGCAATATTACATGGGGGCGCCATGGACGCGCGACGGCACGGTCCGCGCCTATGTCGTCAAAATCGCCCCCCAGGTGGCGGGCGAGATCGTGCAATTGCCGATCGCCGACAATCAGTTCGTCCACAAGGGCGATCTCCTGATGCTGATCGACCCGCGGAACTATTCGATCGCCGTCCGTCAGGCGCAGGCGGCGGCCCAGCAGGCGCAGGCGGTCGCCGACAACGCGACCGCCGAAATGGCCCGGCGCGAGAAGCTCAACGACATCGCGGTCACCATGGAGGAGCGCCAGACCTATATCAGCCGGGCGGCCACCGCCGAGGCGTCCTACCAGTCGGCCCTCGCCAACCTCGACCAGGCGCGCATCAATTTCAAGCGCACGCAGGTGCGCTCGCCGGTTAACGGCTTCATCACCAATCTCACCGCCCAACTTGGCGACTACGCCAATGTCGGGGCCCTCCAGCTTTCGGTCGTCAATTCCGATTCGTACTGGGTCGACGCCTATTTCGAAGAGACCGCTCTCGGCCGGATTCACGAGGGCGATGCGGCGACGATTAAGCTGATGGGGTACAGCGCCCCGCTCCGGGGCCGGGTCCAGGGTCTCTCGCGCGGCATCAATGTTCCCAACGCCACTCCGGACGCCTCCGGTCTCGCGTCGGTCAATCCGATCTTCACCTTCGTGCGCCTCGCCCAGCGCGTGCCGGTGCGCATCAAGATCGATGAGGTTCCCGAGGGGGTCAAGCTGGTCGCCGGCCTGACGGCGACGGTTCAGATCGAGCCCCGCAAGGCGCCGCCGATTCCGGGTTCGAAACTCTCTTCGGCCGGCGTGAGCGAAGCCGCGCCGGGTCAATTCCAGACCCTGCTTGAGGCGGCGCGGCGAGCTCCATCGCAGGGCGCCCCTCAGGCCGCCGGCCCGCACGCCGCCAGCCCGCCGGCCCCGATCCAGCCGCAATCGCCGTCGCCCGCTTCATCCGCGGACGAACTCGCGGTGTCGGCGCCGCCGTCCGCGCAGGCGTCGGCAGCGGCGGCCGCGGCGGCCGCCGATCTCAAGGCGCTCGAGGAGCAGATCGCCGCCAACCCGCCTTCTGGCGCCGTGGCCCCGCCGGCTGCAGCCGCTCGCCAAAGCGAGGCCAGCCCGGAGATGACGGCGACAAACGAATATCTCGGGCAGACCTTCGACCTTTACGGCGACCCCGGCGCGAAGCCTGCTCCAAAGCCCCGGTCTCCTCAAACAATCCGGCGGCGCGCCCGATCCCGCTGGCGCCATTACTGAGCGCCGCGAATCCAATCGCCGTAAAAGAGAGCTCGGGATCCCGCCCGCCACGGCGCTCATATCCCCCGTTCGGACCCCGCAATGTCTCCCCCTTTCTGTCTATCGCCAGGAAATACGTCTTAAATATATATTAATTCGCACTGGCGAGCTTAAGCCCTCGTCCAATCCGGGCCCGCATTATTCGCCGGCTTGGGCGTTACCGAGATCCAATCGAAACAACGAACGCCGCCGTCGCCCACGGCGGTGAAAGAGGAAGGCCGTCGCCATGCTAGCCGTCGACACTCAAACCGTTATGTCCAACGCCGCGCAGCCGCCGCAGGAGACCGCCTCAATCGGCAACAAGGCGGCGGCCCGTTCTCAGGTTTTGCTTACGTCAGACAAGGCGGTCGCAACCCTTATCGGGATCCGCTGGGATGGCGACAAGGTGCGAGGCGTTCGGATGGAGCTCAGCGACGGCTCGTTCAAGCAGGCCGGCGGGTACGACGACGGACAATACACGCTCACCCAGTATCGCTTCGCTGCCGGCGAAACGCTGGTCAGCGCCCGGCTCCGGGATTCCGGCTATGGCTACGGCAGTCTGCGCCAGGTCGAGTTCCAGACGTCCCTGAACAAGACCTTCAGCGCCGGCGCGGGCGGCTTCGACCACGAAGCCTCGCTTGCGGTCGAGGGCGCGGAGCTGGTCGGATTCCACGCCTGGGTGAACGGCGACAATTTCATCAACGCGCTTGCTTTCATCGTCCGCATGCCCCCGCCCAAGCCCGTCGCCAACCGGCCGTGGTTCGCGACGCGCCCGGTCGGCAATCAGGCGGCCGCGGCAAGCGAAGTCGACCTTGTGTCCGCTACGTCCGTCGCGCGGGTCATCTCGGTGCGCTGGGATGGCGACAAGGTGCGCGGCATCCGGATGGAATTGCGCGACGGCGCGGTCAAGCAGGCAGGCGGCTACGACGACGTCAACTATACGCTGAGCTCCTACACGTTCGCCGACGGCGAAACCCTGCAATCGCTGTCGTATTCCAGCAGCGGATACGGCTACGGAAGCCTGCGGCGCCTTCAGTTCACCACCAGCAAAGGCGCGACCTTCGCCGCCGGGCCCGCTGGCGTCGACGACCTCGTCGTAGCCCCCGTATCGGGCTCGGAGCTGGTCGGGTTCCACGCCTGGGTGAATTCGGACAATTTCATCAATGCGATCGCGTTCCACGCCACCGACGACGCGCCGCTCGCCGTCAACGTCCGCAACTATTCGCCGTGGGCCTGCGCATACGCCAACGGAACCGTCACGATCGACGGCAAGGCCGCAATCCAGGTGATCGACCAGGGCGGAAACAAGCACGGGATCAACACCAGCCACAACCGGGTCGTGCAGGTCCGGTCGGGCGGCGACGTCAGCGGATATTGCGCCTGGGACGGCAGCGCGCCGCTGACGATTTCCGTGTTCGGAGACGCCACTTTCGAAGCGAAGTTCAGCGTCGACGACGGCGACGGCTCGGTCTACGGCCCGATCGCCGGGATGAAGCCGCCGTCGAACAAATGGGCGCTCATCGACGCGCTCGTGCGCAAATACGCGCCGATCTATATGCTGAACGTGGACGAGGTCTATTGGCAGACCACGATCGACGCCTTCCTGCCGCATATGATCATGCAGAAAGCCCAGGATCCCCAGGGCGACGGTCTTTCGACCTTCTACGACGGTCCACTCGACCGCAACGTCCTCGCCAAACAGGCGCAACTGCTGGGCGCGTCGAATACGAACACGATGGCGTTCCTGCGCACCCGCGCCGATCTCAACCAGCCCTCGGACACGCAGGACTGGTTCAACGGCTCGCCGCCGACCAGCCCCGCCCAACTCGCCACTTACGCGGTCGTGGTCGAGGGCGCCGAGGAACGTCTGGACATCGTCTACTGGTGGCTCTTCAACTATAACCAGGGCAAGACGGTCGCCGGCACGAGCTGGGGCAACCATGTCTCCGACTGGGAGCATGTGAAGGTGAAGCTCGCCGGGGTCGATTTCGCCAACCCGCAAAATGAGACAGTCGCGGGGGTTATGTACGATCATCATGGCGACCAGGATAATTTCAAGCCCGGCGACGGAAACACCGAGTTTTCCGGCCGCCAGGCGCTCGTCCATCTCGCCAACGGCGATCACGAGGCCTATGCGAAGGCTGGCGTTTACGATCGGCCGATGGGCACGCACGACTATTGCAAGCAGAACGCCTATCGGTTCGACCAGCGCGCGGGGACGGTAGAGATCTATCTCTGGAACGGATCCAACGATTTCT
>DATGHB010000425.1:0-2695 GCA_035308265.1 Roseiarcus sp. | reverse complement strand
GCCCGGCCTCGGCTCCTGCCTTAGCCATGACACCGATTGTCAGATTAAGTCTTAACTACTGCACCTTCAGCTGTTCGCGCGCACGAGCCCGGGTAGCGACATTCAGCAGCTTCCATACGTCATCGTCCAGAGCCCGGAAGCAATGAGAAGCAATGAATGGTGTCCACGCCCGACGTGGTGGACACCATGTGGACACCATGTTCAGAGACCAATGAAGCCGCCTTGCGGCGGCCCTCTCTTATCCAATTAATTTCCTTAAGAGACCTTGGAGCGGGCGAAGGGATTCGAACCCTCGACCCCAACCTTGGCAAGGTTGTGCTCTACCCCTGAGCTACACCCGCATCCACCGGCGGCGTCGCCGCCGGCCGCGCTTATGACGCAATGGTAACTAGAATGCAACATCCCCAGGGCTAGTCCCCGGCGCAAGGGATGACCAAATCGAGCGGACCCACGCACGCGAGCTTGATTTGAATCGACGATTCATCCGTGCCAAGCCAGACGGCAAAGTGAGCTTCAGGGATGAACGAGGCGCTTAAATCGGACGACATCACGCAACGCTCGACGCCCGCGCAGGACGACGTGACGCACCGCGCATCGCCCGCGCCGGTGGAGACAGCGCCCCGGCGCCGTCGGCGTCCGCTCTTGACGTTCGCGGTCATCGCCGCCCTGGCCGCGGCGGCGGCGTTCGCATGGCTGAAGCTGCCGCACACCGTCCCATCCATCAACCGGGGGGAATCCTCCGAGCGCCACGCTCAGCCGCCGCAAACCGTCCGCGTCGCGCCAGTGACGCTGGGCGACATGCCGCTGACCATCGACGCTTTGGGAACGGTGACGCCGTTCGAGACCGTCACCATCCGCACCCAGATCGCCGGCGTTTTGCAGAACGTCGGCTTCACCGAGGGCCAGATCGTCAAGGCCGGCGATTTCCTCGCCCAGATCGACCCGCGCCCCTATGAGGCGGCGCTCGCCCAGGCCCAGGGGCAACTGGCCAAGGACCAGGCGCTGCTGGGACAGGCTCAAAGCGACCTCGCCCGCTACCAGCAACTCGCCAAGCAGGATTCGATCTCCCAGCAGCAGGTCGCCGACCAGATCGCGCTGGTCGCCCAGGACAAGGCGGCGGTCGCCGGCGACCAGGCGATGGTCAAGACCGCGCAGCTCAACGTCGGCTACACCCACATCGTCTCGCCGGTCACCGGGCGGGTGGGGTTGAGGCTCGTCGATCCGGGAAACTACCTCCAGCCCTCGGACGCCAACGGCATCGTCGTCATCACCCAGATCGATCCGATCAGCGTCGTGTTCACGACGCCAGAGGGCAACCTGCCGCGCATCGCGGCGCGGCTCAATTCCGGCGCCAAGCTCCCAGTCACGGTGCTCGACCGCGACAATGTCCATGCGCTGGCGACCGGGACGCTCACCACCTACGACAGCCAGATCGACGTGACCACCGGCACGATCAAGATGCGGGCCGAGTTCGCCAATCCGGACGCCAAGCTGTTTCCCCAGCAATTCGTCAACGTCCGCCTTCTCGTTGACACCATGACCGGCGCGACCCTCGCCCCCAATGCGGCGATCCAGCTCGGCGCGTCGGGCAATTTCGTCTATCTCCTCAATGACGATGCGACCGTCTCCAAGCGCGACGTGACGCCTGGACCGAGCGACGGCAAGCGCACCGTGATCGCCTCGGGCCTCAAGGCGGGCGAGAAGGTGGTGATCGACGGCGTCGATCGTCTGCGCGACGGCGTCAAGGTGAAGGTCGTCGAGAACCCGCCGGCCGCCGGCGGTCAGGGGCTCGAGCAGGGCGGCGGAGCGGCCGGCCCGGCCGGGTCGGCCAGCGGCGAGGGTCAGCATCGTCGGCGCCGCCATGACCAGTCCGGCGCAGGCGAAACTCCGCCCGCTTCGGACGGGGCGTCTTCGGCCGCCAAGGCGCCTGCGGCCGGCGCGACGACGCAGAGCCAGCCGCGATGACCCCGAGACGCTTGGGCGCGAGGCTTTGAACCCCTCCCGCATCTTCATCGATCGTCCGGTCGCGACCAGTCTTCTCATGATCGCGATTCTGCTGGTCGGCGTCATGGCCTTCCGGTTCCTGCCGCTCTCGGCCCTGCCCGAGGTCGACTATCCGACGATCCAGGTCCAGACCTTCTATCCCGGCGCGAGCCCGGAGGTGATGACCTCGGCGGTGACGGCGCCGCTCGAGCGGCAATTCGGCGAGATGCCGAGCTTGAGCCAGATGATGTCGCAGAGCTCCGCCGGCGCCTCGGTCATCACGCTCAGGTTCGGTCTCGACATCAGTCTCGACATCGCCGAACAGGAAGTGCAGGCGGCGATCAACGCCGCCGGCAATCTCCTGCCCGCCGACCTGCCGTCGCCGCCGATCTACGCCAAGGTCAATCCGGCCGACGCGCCGATCCTGACGCTCGGCGTCGCCTCGGATTCGATGAAGCTGACCGAGGTCGAGGACATCATCGAAACCCGGCTCGTGCCGAAATTGTCCGAGCTCCCCGGCGTCGGCCTTGTCTCGATCTCCGGCGGACAGCGGCCCGCCGTCCGCATCCACGTCAATCCGCTCGCCCTTGCCGGGGTGGGCGTCAACCTCGACGATTTGCGCACCACGATCGCCAACCTCAACGTCAACACGCCAAAGGGGAATTTCGACGGCCCGGCGCAGGCCTCGGCGATCAACGCCAACGATCAGATC
>DATGHB010000424.1:0-6447 GCA_035308265.1 Roseiarcus sp. | reverse complement strand
CGGTTTGACTGGGACCACGACGATCAACGCCCGGGGCTCGGCGCTCCTCGACGACGGCCGGCCAACCGGCCGTTTCGGGGTGATCGTCGTCGGCGCGGCGTTTCTCCTCGCCCTCGCCACCTTCCTGGTTTTCGCCCGCTTCACCCCGATCCTGCCCACCCCGACGGTCGTCTGGATTCTGCTGATCGGAGACGGTCTCGTCGTCGTCATCCTGATCGGGCTGATCGGGATCGAGCTCTTCGGCCTTCGCGCGGCGCGACGGGCGGCGCGGGCCGGCGCGCGCCTGCACAGCCGCTTTGTCGGCCTGTTCGGGCTGGTCGCGGCGATTCCGGCGATCGTGACCGCCGTCGTTGCGGGGGTTTCGGTCGAATGGGCGATCAACCCCAAATTCATGAGCGACGTCGCCTCGTTCATCAACGAGGCCAATCAGGCGACGCAGCTCTATGGCGACGCCCAGTGCCGCGCGCTTCTGCGCGACGCCGAGCTGACCGCGGGCGACATCGCCCGCACCGCCGGCCAGTTCCAGTCGGACCCCTCGCAATTCAAAGACTATTTCAGCTCGCGGGCGAAAACGCTCGGCTTCAACGCCGCCGCGCTGATGAAAGGCGACGGGACGGTGATTCAGCTCGCCGAAGGGTCGGACCCAAAGCTGATCGCCAAGCCCGAGCCGTCGGATTTTCGGGACGCGGTGCAGGGCGAACTCGTTTGCCAGGTTCTCCGGACCGGCTATGTGTTCGTCGCCATTCGCCCGATCCCGAAGACGGACGGCCAGTTCCTCTACGCCGCGCGCGCCTTCGATCCGCTGACCGCCAAGGTGGCCGACGACGCGGCCAGCGCCTCGATGATGTGGGCGCGCTTCGAGGCCGACCGCCGCGGCATCGAACTCGCCTTCGCGACGGTGTTCGTGATGCTGGCGCTCACCATGCTGTTCTCGGCGATCTGGCTTGGCCTCGCCTTCGCCAACCGGCTGGTCAGGCCGATCCGCAGCCTGATCCGCGCCACTGACGAGGTCGCTTCCGGCAATCTCGATGTTCAGGTGCCGACGCGCCGTTCCGACGGAGACCTCGGCCATCTTGGCGACACGTTCAACAAGATGACCTCCGAACTCTTGCGTCAGCAGTCCGGGCTGATCGAGGCGAACGCGCTCAACGATGAGCGGCGCGCGTTCATCGAGGCGGTGCTGTCGGGGGTGCCCGCGGGCGTTCTCGGCGTCGACAACGATGGGATCGTCACGATTTCCAACGCCGCCGCCGAGCGGCTGCTCGGCGGCGATCTCGGCCTCATCGGGCGGCCCCTCAAGGAGGTCCAGCCCAGCATCGGGTCGATCTGGGAACAGGCCCGTTCGCTGAGGCACCGGCTGCATCACGGGCAGGCGACCGTGCTCAGGGACGGCCGCGAACGCGTCCTCAACGTCCGCGTCACCGGAAATCCGGGGCGCGACAATCGCGCGAACGTCATCACCCTTGACGACATCAGCGACCTGGTCAGCGCCCAGCGGACCGCCGCCTGGGCCGACGTCGCCCGCCGCATCGCCCACGAGATCAGGAATCCGCTGACCCCGATCCAGCTCTCGGCCGAGCGGCTGAAACGGCGCTACGGCCGGCACATCGTCGAGGGCCGGGACATATTCGACCAATGCACCGACACCATCATCCGGCAGGTCGACGACATCAAGCGCATGGTCGATGAATTCTCCTCCTTCGCCCGGACGCCGAGGGCCCGCCCGATACAGGACGACCTCACCGATTGCGTGCGCCAGACCCTCTTCCTGATGCGGGTCGGCCGCCCCGACATCGCCTTCGAGGAGCGGCTGCCGGACGAACCCGTTTTCGCCGAGTTTGATCGTAGGCTGGTGTCGCAGGCGCTCACCAACGTGTTGAAGAACGCGACAGAAGGCATTGACGCGCTTGGCGAGCAACGCGCCCAAGGCGTGATCACCACCACCCTCGCCCTGGATGGCTCCGGCTTCGCCGAGATTGCCGTCAGCGACAACGGCAAGGGATTTCCGCGCGAGGATCGCCACCGCCTCACCGAGCCCTATGTGACGACGCGAGCCGAGGGGACGGGCCTCGGCCTGCCGATCGTGGTCAAGATCTTCGAGGACCACGGGGGCGCCGTCGAGCTCCTCGACGGGCCGGAGCGCGCCGATGGCGGCAGGGGGGCCAGGGTGCTGATGAGACTGCCGCTGCGCCGCGCCGAACACCATGCGACGCCGCCCGAAAACGAGAGGATCGGTTCGTCCTGATGGCTGCTGACATTCTGATCGTCGACGATGAAGAGGACATCCGCGAACTGGTCGCCGGCATCCTGGAGGACGAGGGACACCGGGCGCGGCTCGCGCGCGATTCGGACGAGGCGATGGCGGCGGTCGAAGCGCGCCGTCCGCAGTTGATCCTCCTCGACATCTGGCTGCAGGGCTCGAAGCTGGACGGGCTGCAACTGCTCGAGTCGATCAAGCGCCAGCACCCGAACGTGCCGGTGGTGATGATCTCCGGGCACGGCAACGTCGAGACCGCGGTGACGGCGATCAAACTCGGCGCCTACGACTTCATCGAGAAGCCGTTCAAGGCGGACCGTCTCATCCTCATCGCCGAGAGGGCGCTGGAGACATCGCGCCTCAAGCGGGAAGTCAGCGATCTGCGCGCCCGCGCCGTCGCCGCCGACCGGATGGTCGGGTCTTCCTCGGTGATCGCGAACCTCAAGCGGGTGATCGAGAAGCTCGGGCCGGCCAACTCGCGCGTTCTCATTTCCGGCGCGGCCGGGTCGGGCAAGGAACTGGTCGCCAGGCTCATTCACGGAAGTTCGGCGCGCGCCGACGGTCCCTTCGTCGTCATCAACGCGCCGGCGATGTCGCCCGAGGGCATGGAGGCGGAACTCTTCGGGGTCGAATCCGGCGCCGACGGGCCGCTCAGGGTCGGCGCGCTCGAGGAGGCGCATGGCGGAACGCTTTACCTCGACGAAGTGGCCGACATGCCGCGCGAGACGCAGGCCAAGATCCTGCGCGTCCTTGTCGACCAGAACTTTCAGCGGGTGGGCGGCGGCTCGCGCGTTTCCGTCGATGTGCGGGTCATCTCGTCGACCAGCCGGGATCTGGCCGAGGCGATCACCGAGGGGCGTTTTCGCGAAGACCTTTTTCACCGGCTTTCGGTGGTGCCGATCCGGGTTCCCTCGCTGGCCGAGCGGCGGGAGGACATTCCCGAACTCGTTCAATATTTTTTGAAGATGATCGCGGCCAGCATGGGCGTGGCGGCGCGCCGGGTCGGCGCCGACGCCATGGCGGTGCTTCAGTCGCACGACTGGCCGGGAAACATCCGCCAGCTCAGGAACAACGTCGAACGGCTGATGATCCTCGCGCTTGGCGATCCCAACGCCGAAATCTCGGCGGCCATGCTTCCCGCGGAGGTCGGCGCGCTGGTGCCTGCGGTGCCGAGCGGGATCGGCGGCGAGAAATTGCTGAGCCTGCCGCTTCGCGAGGCGCGGGAAGCCTTCGAGCGCGACTATCTGGTCGCCCAGATCAGCCGCTTCGGCGGCAACATATCGCGAACCGCCGAGTTCATCGGCATGGAGCGCTCGGCGCTGCATCGGAAGCTGAAGTCGCTCGGCGTCGAATAGGGCGCTTGAGCGCATCCGCGGATGTTGAGGACCGGCGCGGCGCACGCAGCGTTCGCCGGGCGAAGAACGGCGCTTTAACATCGTACTTTCGTTGATGAGTTCGCTCGCCTTATTTTCTGTGGTATGAAGCCGAAGACCCCGCGCGTCAGGCGCCGTGCGGGACAAGACTGGACAACGCGGCCAGGCCCAACGAACGGAAAAGCGAATGCCAACCGAGAAGGCGCAAAACCTCCAGGACACCTTTCTCAATCACGTGAGAAAGTCCAAGACATCGGTCACGATTTTTCTCGTCAACGGCGTGAAGCTGCAGGGGTTCGTCACCTGGTTTGACAATTTCTGTGTGTTGCTGCGACGCGACGGCCACTCCCAGCTGGTCTACAAGCATGCGATCTCGACCATCATGCCGGCGAGCCCAATCACCATGTTCGAAGCGGTTGACGAAGAGCCTCGTTGACCCTGTTTCGTCGCGTGAAGCGAGGACAGGCGGGAGCGGGGGGCAGTGACCACACGCGCTTTGGTCGTTTGCCCCAATCTCGTTCGCGACTCGAATGACGCGCTGCGCGGTCCCGATGCGCGCCGCGAAGAGGCGGCCGGTCTCGCGCGCGCCATCGATCTCGAGGTCGTGGGCGCGGACAGCCTTTCGCTGAGCGAAATCCGGCCGGCGACCTTCATCGGCAAGGGCAAGGTCGAAGCGATCGCGGCGCGGGTGAAAGCCGAGGCGATCGACCTTGTGGTCATGGATTGCCCGCTCTCGCCCGCGCAGCAGCGCAACCTCGAGAAGGCCTTCGGCTCAAAGGTCATCGACCGCACCGGGCTCATCCTCGAGATTTTCGGCGAGAGGGCGCGCACCGCCGAGGGCGCGCTGCAGGTCGAGCTTGCGCACCTGAAGTACCAGCGCTCGCGCCTCGTCCGCTCATGGACCCACCTCGAGCGGCAGCGCGGCGGATTCGGCTTTCTTGGCGGCCCGGGCGAGACCCAGATCGAGACTGACCGGCGCCTGATCGGCGAGCGGATCGTGCGCATCGAGCGGGAGCTCGAGTCCGTCAAGCGCAGGCGCGGCCTCCAGCGCGCGAGCCGCAGCGCCGTGCCGTATCCCATCGTCGCGTTGGTCGGCTACACCAACGCCGGAAAGTCGACCCTGTTCAATCGGCTGACGAGCGCGGACGTGATGGCCGCCGACATGCTGTTCGCCACCCTCGATCCGACCATGCGCCTGATCAAGCTGCCCCATGGCGGGCAGGCGATCCTCTCCGATACGGTCGGCTTCATCTCGGATTTGCCGACCACGCTCATCTCCGCCTTTCGCGCCACGCTCGAGGAGGTTCGCGCCGCCGACGTCATTGTGCACGTGCGCGACATTTCGCACCTCGACAGCGACGCGCAAGCCCACGACGTCGAGGCGATTCTCGACGAGCTTGGCGTCGCCGACCGCGCCGATCGCGTCATCGAGGTCCTGAACAAGATCGACCGGCTCGACGCCGGCGCGCGCGCCGCGCTCGCCGAGCGGCAGGGAACGGCGGAGGCCGCGCCGCTCGCCATTTCGGCCGCGACCGGAGAGGGCCTCGATCGCCTTAAGGCCGCGATCGAGGATCGCCTGGCCCGCGGCCGGCCCGAGATGGAGCTCACCCTCGACGCCAGCGACGGGCAGGGCCTGCACTGGCTCTACGAACACGCCGAGGTCATGAGCCGCCGCGACGAGGACGACCGCCTCCGCCTCACCGTGCGCGTCGCCCCCGACCAGATCGAGCGGATCAAGCGGCGCTTTGCGCTTCCGCGCGCCGTTGCACGCCCGAGCGAGAGCCCGCCCGCCGACTTGTGAAAGCCTCGGCCGCCGCTGCTTAATCCTCCCTCGCGCATAGCCCGTCGAGAGACGGGCGTTCCTCCGAACGCCCTATTACGCGGGAGGGGGACCATGCGAAGCATGGCGGAGGGGGCGCGTCTCGCGAGCATCCCCCAGTGCGTCCTTCAGGAAGTCGACGATCGCGCTTCGCACGCCCTCGTCGGCATCCTCCTGCGTCGACCCCCGCGCCTTCAGCGTCGCCTTCGC
Organism: Roseiarcus sp.; assembly: GCA_035308265.1. Lineage (GTDB taxonomy): Bacteria > Pseudomonadota > Alphaproteobacteria > Rhizobiales > Beijerinckiaceae > Roseiarcus. Next base: position 788 of record DATGHB010000424.1, on the reverse strand, counting down.
CACCAGGAGCGAGTGGTCGCCTCCGTCGACGACATGGAGGCGCGAGGGCGCGCGCATGCGCTTTCGTACATCCTCGAGAAGCTCGAGCGGACAGAGGGGATCGCGCGTTCCCTGCACGAACAGGATCGGCGTCTTTGCTTCCACGAGAATCTGATCGCGAAGTTTTGATCGGTCGCCCCCGCCGCAGAGCGGGTAGCCGAAGCAGATGATGGCTGCGACCTCATCGACCAGCGCGACATGGCAGCCGACGCGGCCGCCCATGCTTTTGCCCGCGAGCGCGATCGGCCCGGCATATCTCAGGCGCATCGCCGCAAGCGCCGCTCGATGCGCCTCGATGAGCCTGGGCAGCGGGTCGGGCCGCCGCCGGCCTTCCAGGGCGTAAGGATAGTCGAGCGGCTCGACCGGGCCGATCGACTCGAGGAGCCGCGCGAAGGTCCGCATCCTGGGATGCGAGGAGGGAGCGCCGGCGCCGGGCGCGAGCAGGAAGGCGGGATCGGGCATGGGAAGGTGAATTTATCGCCGGAATCGCCCCCTGGCCACCTCAGCGCTCCGACCGCTGACCGCGGGGCGACGATGCCTAAAGATCGGCCTTCAGCCGCTCGAAAATCTCGCGCCCCTCAAGATCGAGGACGCGCAGGCCGACCGCCCTCGCCGGCCAGGTCGCCTGTGCCGCGGCGCGGATCGCGCTCGAGGCGTCGGCGGCCTCGATTTCGGTTTCACTGAGAACCAGCGGACCAAGATCGGGGCCGGCGCCAAAGAACTGGAGCCGGAAGCATTGGGGTCTGACC
>DATGHB010000423.1:0-3997 GCA_035308265.1 Roseiarcus sp. | reverse complement strand
GATCTGATGGCGTTTGTTCGACCCTTTTCCCTCCGTGCGGCGCTTCTCGGCGCTGTTGCGCTTACGGCCCTTGGCGGCGTTGCGTTCGAAACCTCGGTCGCGCCGGTCGACGCCGCCGCCACGAGCGCTCAGGCCCCGGCGGGCCCGGCCTCCTTCGCCGACATTGTCGACCGGGTGAAGCCGGCGGTCGTCTCGGTCAAGGTCAAGCTCAGCGACGCCGACCAGGTCGACGACGACAACTCGGATAGCATACCCGGGCTGCCGGACATCCCAAAGAACAGCCCATTCTACCATTTCTTCCGCCATTTCGGGATGCCCGACAATAACAATAACGAGGGCGACCGAGCCCCGCGGCGCCATTTCTCCCAGGCGCAGGGGTCAGGCTTCTTCATTTCGAGCGACGGCTACATCGTCACCAACGACCACGTCGTCGACCACGCGACGGATGTGACCATCACCACTTCTGACGGCAAGGTGATGCCAGCCAAGGTGATCGGCGTCGACACCAAGACCGACCTCGCGCTTCTGAAGGCCCAGGGGAACGACTTCCCCTTTGTCACATTCGCCGCCCACTCGCCGCGGGTCGGCGACTGGGTGATCGCGGTCGGCAACCCGTTCGGCCTTGGCGGAACGGTGACCGCGGGCATCGTCTCGGCGCGCGGACGCGATATCGGCTCCGGCCCTTATGACGACTTCCTGCAGATCGACGCGCCGGTCAATCATGGCAATTCCGGCGGGCCCACCTTCAACGCCGAAGGCGAGGTGGTGGGCGTCAACACCGCGATCTTCTCGCCGTCGGGCGGCAGCGTCGGCATCGGCTTCGCGATCGCCAGCGAAGTGGTCCAGAATGTCGTGCAGCAGCTCAAGGAGAACGGCTCGGTCACCCGCGGCTGGATCGGCGTCCAGATTCAGAACGTGACGCCGGATCTGGCCGACGATCTCGGCCTCAAGGATGAGAAAGGCGCGCTGGTGGCCACCGCGCAGAGGGATTCGCCCGCCGCCGCCGCCGGGGTGAAGAGCGGCGATGTCATCACCGCGGTCGACGGCGAGACGGTCGCCGATCCGCACGACCTTGCCCGCAGGATCGCCGCGCTGGGTCCGAAGAAGACGGTCAAACTCACGCTCGTCCGCAACGGCTCGTCGATGACCGTCGAAGTCACGCTCGGAACCATGCCGGTCGACAAGACAGCGGCCATGGAGACGCACAACGCCGACGACAACGCCGGCTCGGCGCTGGCCAAGCTCGGGCTCACGCTCCACGCCGCGCATGGACAGGACGGCGTGGTCGTCGCGGAGGTCGACCCGGACGGCGCGGCGGCGGACAAGGGTCTCAAGCAAGGCGACGTGATCCTCGAGGTCGCCGGCAAGCCGGTCAACCGGCCCTCCGAGGTCGCAGACGCGATCGCCGCGGCCAAGTCGGACGGCAAGAAGTCGGTGCTCGTGCGCGTCAAGTCCAGCGATGGGGAGCGCTATCTGACGCTGCCGGCGCGCGCGTCGTGAATACCCGGCGTCCCAAGGACGCCGGCATGAAATGGACGGAAGGGTCAATGGGCTCGTCCCCGGCCCGGCGCTAAGCGCGCCCTTCCGTCCAAGTCGGCGGTCGCACATATCCCCGCCCGCGCGACCCCGACAAGGTGGCGGCAGGTCCCAATCAAGCCCCCTGAGGACCTGCCGCCATTCCTTTTGCCTCAGCCGCCCGGGATTCGCTATATGTCAGACATGCGCATCCTCATCATCGAAGACGACCGGGACGCGGCTCAGTATATGGCAAAGGCGTTCCGCGAAGCAGGGCACGTCGCCGATGAGGCCAATGACGGCCTCACCGGATACGATCTGGCGCTCGACGGCGGGTACGACGTCGCCGTGGTCGACCGGATGCTGCCGAAAATGGACGGGCTCACCCTGGTCGGCGCGCTGCGCAAGCAGATGAACGAGACCCCGGTCCTGATCCTGTCCGCGCTCGGGCAGGTCGACGACCGGGTCAAGGGCCTGCGCGCCGGCGGCGACGACTATCTGGCGAAACCTTATGCGTTCTCCGAACTTCTGGCCCGGGTCGAGGCGCTCGCGCGCCGAGGGCCAAAGGGGGCGCCGGAGGAGACGGTGCTGAGAGTCGCCGACCTCACCCTCGACCGGCTCTCCCACAAGGTCACTCGGCGGTCCGAGGAAATCGTCCTGCAGCCGCGCGAATTCCGGCTCCTCGAATATCTGATGCAGAACGCCGGCAAGGTGGTCACTCGCACCATGCTGCTCGAACACGTGTGGGACTATCACTTCGATCCACAGACCAACGTGATCGACGTGCATGTGTCGCGCCTGCGCGCCAAGATCGACCGCGATTTCGACGCGCCGCTCCTGAACACCGTGCGCGGCGCAGGCTACATGATACGTGACGGCGCTCGGTAAGCTCTTTGGCGCCACCGCCTTTCGCCTCGCGCTGGCGATCCTTCTGCTGAGCGCGGTTGGCGCCGGCATCGTCCTCACCGTCATCGCCTGGCAGGTCGCCTCCCTGGTGGACAGGGAGATCGCGCGGACCATCGACGCGGAAGCCAAGGGTCTCGTCGACGTCTTCGACAATTCGGGGGTCAGACGGCTCGAGGCCCTGATCGAAGCCCGCAAGCGCGAGCCCGGCGCCTCGCTTTACCTGCTCACCAACCCGATCGGCGAGCCGCTCGCCGGCAATGTCGAGCAGATCCCGGCCGAGGTGCTGTTGCATCCGGGCTTCCTGCCCATCATCTATCGGGGGAGCGGGATGAGCGATCGCGGGCGCCAGGCGCTGGTCGGCGTCTACATTCTGCCCGGCGGCTTCCGGCTGCTGATCGGGCATGACCTCGGCGACCGCGCGCGGATCGGGAGAGTGATGGTTCACGCGCTCGCGTATTCGCTGGTGTTCTTCGCCGCGCTCGGGGCGCTTGGGGCGCTGTTCGTGGCCCGGCGGGTGCTCAAGCGCATTGACGACATGAACACCTCCGCTCAAGGGATCATGGCCGGCGACCTCACCCGCCGCCTGCCAGTGTCCGGCTCCGGCGACGAACTGGACCGGCTGGCGGAAGGCTTGAACGAGATGCTGGGCCGGATCGCCGAGCTGATGGAGGGCTTGCGCGAGGTTTCCGACAACATCGCCCATGACCTGCGCACGCCGCTGACCCGCCTGCGCAACCACGCTGAAGCGGCCTTGGCCTTCGACGGCGACGCCGCGGCCTATCGCCAGGCGCTGGAGAAGACGATCGAGGAATCGGATTCGCTGATCCGCATTTTCAACGCGCTGCTTCTGATCGCGCGTGCGGAAGCGGGCGGCGACCTTGGGCCGCTTCAGCCCATCGACGTGGGCGAAGCGGCGAGGAGCGTGGCCGAGCTTTACGAGCCGATCGCCGAGGAAGAAGGGGTAGCCCTGATTGTCCACGCCGAGGAGGGGCTCAGCGTCCGCGGCAATCACGAGCTGATCGGCCAGGCGATCGCCAATCTCGTCGACAATGCGCTCAAATACGGCGCGTCGGGCAAATGCCCCGGCGGCGCCGAGGCGAAGCCCGACGTCGTCATGACGGCCAGGCGAGCCGGCGGGTCCGTCGTGCTGACCATCGCCGACCGGGGTCCGGGAATCGCGCCGGCCGACCGGGCGCGGGCGCTCGACCGGTTCGTGCGCCTCGAAGGCTCGCGCTCGAGGCCGGGCTCGGGCCTCGGCCTTTCGCTCGCCGCGGCGGTGGCCCGCATGCATGGCGGAACCGTCGAACTCGAGGACAACCGGCCGGGGCTTCGGGTGCGCCTCACCTTGCCCCTGGCCGACGAACAGGCCCGACTGCACGCGCCAGCCGACCTCATCCTGAATGACCGCGGCGCTCGCTGACGGCCTGATCGAGGCGCCGCGGCTCGCCGCGCCCGCCGAGGCTCGTCGCCGTCTCGCCGCGCTGATCGCGGACGCGCCGGCCGCGGGGCTCGAGCGTGAGCTCGATCGGGGCTTGACGCGCGATGTCCTCCTCGGCCTCGCCGATCATTCGCCCTA
>DATGHB010000422.1:0-4571 GCA_035308265.1 Roseiarcus sp. | reverse complement strand
CGAGCCTCGAGCGCCGCGGCCGTCGCGAGCCCGGCGGGACCCGCGCCGATGACGATGGCGTCGCATGAACTGGCCATTCGCGCGCCCTCCCGGGCGGCCGGACCCTTAGCTCCGGACCGGCGGCCTCAACGCCCCCTCAGTTCGCCGGCGTCGTGCAGACGTAGCTCGCCGCGTCGGTGCGGGAGCCCTGGCCGGAATATTGGGCGACGGCGGGATGGGGGCACCACGGCCGCTGCGCCACGATCCCCTTCGCCGGGTCATTGTCGCGATAGAGCGTGGCGACGATCCTGTCGGGCGCCTTGCCGTCCTCGACCCAGTGGGCGAGCGCTGCGACGACGTCATGCTCGGGGTCATGGGAAGGCGAGGGCAGTCCGAACACGCCGCCGACCGCGTTCGGCCCGAGGCCCGTGCCGCAGTGCTGCATGCCGGGCGCCATGAACAACCGGTAGAAGGACTGGATCTTCTCAATCCCGCCCAGTTTGGCGGCGACCTCCCCGTAATAGTCGATCGAGCTTTGCGCGGGAATCGCCGCGTCGCTCCAGCCATGATACTGGATGAGCTTGCCGCCCGCGTCGCGGAAGGCGCTCAGGTCCGGGTTCGCCGCGTCGAGGGCTTGCCCGGTCTTTTCTTCAGCCTGCGCGAGATCGTCGGCGGGATTTTGCCCGTGGAAATTCCAGTCCGGCTTGTCGAACACCATGTCGGCGAAGTAGCCGGTCATGAAGCCGTAGATGAGCGTCCCCTCGACGCGCTTGGGGTCTGAGCCGGTGAGCCACAGCGGCCAAGCCACCGGGCCGGCCTCGCCGCCCGGCGGGTAGCCGGGGAAGACCGTCTTGCCCGAGGCGTCCTGCATGCCCGAATAGATTTTCTTCAGCGCCGCGACCTGGGGCGCGGACAGACATTGGCTCGTTTCGCCCGCCTTGCAGAGAAGGCTCGAAGGATCGAAATGGCACGCCCCGGGATCGTCGAGAATGCCGCCTTTGCCGTTGCAGGCTTTGAGCGCGGCGCCAGTCACGACTGTGAGCTCATCGGGCGAGATCCAGCTCGCCGGCGTCTCGGTCAGGGCCTCGTCGGTCCAGACCCCGTTGGCGAGCAGCTTCGTCCAGAAATTCGCCGGCGCGCCCGCGACGATGCCATCGTAATCCTTCGGAAAGCGCTGGGCCTCCATCAGCGCTTCCCGGCCGCCGTCGGAGCAGCCGCTGAAATAGGAATGGGCGGGCGGTTTCGCGTAATAGGCCTCGATGATCGCCTTCGACGCCTGCGCCGTCTCGTGGATCGCCCGCCAGCCGAAGTCCTTGATCTTCTCGGGATGGCCAAGCGCCCAGGCCGACTCCAGGCTTCCGCCCGAATGGCCGGTGTCGGTCGCCGACACCGCGTAGCCCGCTTCCAGCGCCCAATTCATCGGCGCATAGATCATCGAGCCCGCGAACCCGCCGTTGCCGACGCCCTCGTATTTGCCGTTCCAGGCGGCTTGAGGCGGCAGCCAGGCCTCGAAGGCGATGTCTGAGTCGGAGGACGGCCTGATCGTCCCCTGGACGCGGCAGAACGGAGCGTTCACCGCGACCGGAACGGGGGGATCCTTGCCGACCACGCTCGACGGCGGCGACACATTGGTGGCGGCGGTGATCGTCGCGTCGCCGAAGGTCTTGCCGGCGAGCGCGCCGCAATCGGCCGCCTCGGCGCCGCCGCCAGCGAACGCAAGCGCGCACGCGGCGAGCGCGCTTAAGCCGGCGAAACGCGCGCTTCGATCTGCCCATCCGGATTTCGCGTTCGACATGATGTTTCCCCCTATGGATGCGCCAATTCTCTCCCCAGGCGCAAAATGCGCCGAAAGCGTAACGCTACGCCAAGTTTCGCGTCAATTGACGGCCAGCAGGGGGGCCGACGCCTCAGGCGGCAGCGTCCTCGCGGGCGCCGACCATGTACTGCACCAGCTCCTCGGCGTTGGTCCGCGCCGTGATCTTCTCGGCGACCTTGCGGCCGCGGTGCATGACCACGACGCGGTCGGTGACGGCGAACACGTCGGGGAGGACGTGGGTGATGAGGATCACCGGCACGCCCCGATCTTTAAGCGTGCGAATGAGCTCCAGCACCTTGTGCTGCTCGGGCACGCCGAGGTTGTTGGTCGGCTCATCCATGATCATGAGCCGCGCGTCCCAGTAGACGGCGCGGGCGATCGCCACCGCCTGCCGCTGGCCGCCCGAGAGCTTCTCGATCGGCTCGGTCAGGGTGGGAAAGCGAATCTGCAGCGATTCGAGGGTCTGGCGCGATTGTTCGCGCATGTGCCTGTCGTCGAGCGTCTTAACGAGGCCGCCAAAGCGCCGCGTTCTGACTTCGCGGCCGAGAAAGATGTTGGCGCCGACGTCGAGATTGTTGGCGAGCGCGAGGTCCTGGTAGATGGTCTCGATCCCGGCGCTGCGCGCGTCCATCGGGCTTGCGAACTGAACCGGCCGGCCGTCGAAGACAATCTCGCCTGCTTCGGCCGCGTGGACGCCGGAGACGCATTTGATCAGCGTCGACTTGCCCGCGCCGTTGTCGCCGAGCAGCCCCACCACTTCGCCGCGCGCGACGTCGAAACTCACGCTGTCGACGGCGACGAGGCCGCCGAAGGTCTTGGTCAGGTTACGGACCGAGAGCAGCGGCTCGCTCATTGCGCGGCGCCCGCGCGCGCGTGGCCGGTTATCAGATCGCGCGACTGGTCGATCAAGACCGCGACGATGACCACCGTTCCGACCACGATGAACTGCCAGAACGCCTCGACGTTGAGCATGACCAGCCCGGTGGTGAGCACGGCGATGATGAGGGCGCCGATCACCGTTCCGATCACGGTTCCGGCGCCGCCGAACAAACTCACGCCGCCGATGATGACCGCGGCGATCGAGGAGAGCAGCAGCGGGTCGCCGATCACCGCCGAGCCGGCGGTGAAGCGCAGGGTGGAGAGAAAGCCGGCGATCCCCGAGGTCGCGGCGGAGAGGATGTAGATCGCGATCACGCGGCGATCGACCGGGATGCCGCTGCGCACTGCGGCGTCCATGCTGCCGCCGATGGCGTAGACGTGCCGACCGAACTGGGTCCGATGCAGCAGGAAAATCGCCCAGGCGACGACGAACGCCGTCACCACCACCGGATAGGGCAGGATGGCGTCCATGCGGCGCAGGAGCTCGCCGCTCACTTCCGGCCGGTGAAGAACATAGAGCCCGCCGCCTGCGCCGGGGATATAGTAGAGGAGCGCGTCGTTGCCGTAGGCCCGGATGCCGGCCGGCAGGCCGATCACGGTCGTGTTCTCGCTCATCAGATACGCGACGCCGCGCACGATGAACGAGGTGCCCAGCGTGACGATGAACGCCGGCACCTTCAGTTTCGAGATGACGACGCCATTGACGAGGCCGACCGCCGCCGCCGCGCCGACGCCGGCGATGAGGCCGGCGATGACCGAGGGAAAGAGCGGCAGGCCGCCGTCGAACGCCGCACGCAGCGCCAGCGCCGAGACGACTGAGGCCAGACTCATCACCCAGCCGACCGAAAGGTCGATGCCGGCAGCGATGATCACGAAGGTCTGACCGAGACCGAGCAGCAGCACCGGAATGATCGCGACCAGAATGTTCTGGGAGTTGCGCAGTGTGAGAAAATTGACCGCCCCGCCGGTGGTCAGCGGCACGGCGGCGACGAAGAACAAAATGAGGAGGGCGAGGAACAGCCACGCCCAGATGCTGCTCAGGAAGAGGATCGCCCGCTGCGCCCGCGTGCGGGCGCCGGAGGGGGCGCCGCGGGCGCGGGCGAGGGGCGTTCGCGAGGCGCGCTCGTTCACAGGCGCCTCACCCGCGCGCCCTGGCGGGCCACGGACCCTCGCGGGCGTGGAGGGCCCTCTCCCGGTTGCGGGAGAGGGAGCAAACGAGGGCGGCGTCGATGAGGGCGCAAGCGAAGGCTACTTGCCGGGCACCTGGTAGATGAAGCGGGCGACCGCGGGGTCCTTCACGTTGTTCTTGTCGATGATGGCGAAGCCGGTCTCGACGCGGCGCGGCAGGCTGGTGACGCCGGCGGCGTCGGCCTGGGCGAACATCACCGCGAGATAGCCCATGTCGAACGGCTTTTGCGCCAGAACCAGCGATACCACGCCCTTGTCCATGAGCTCGATGGCGAGCTTGGTCGCGTCGTAAGCGACCACCTGGACGTGGCCGCCGAGGCCGGCGTTGACCACCGCCGTCCCCGCGCCCTGGGCGCTGAACACGTTGGTGCCGAACACGCCGGCGAGATCGGGATTGCGCGCCAGCGCCGCGGCGGTCTGCTGCGCCGCCTTGTTGGGATCGTCGAGATTGTAGTCGGGACCGAGCACCTTGATGTTCGGATAGTCTTTCGCCATCGCTTCCTTGAACCCCTTCTCGCGGCCCTCGACGGAACTCACGTTGGGGTTCGTCGAATTGATATAGACGGTTCCCTTGCCGCCGATCGCCTTGGCCAGTCCGCGCGCGGCGATGCGGCCGCCCTCGGTGTTGTCGGAGCCGATGTAGCTGATCGGGAACTTGACCGGACCTTTGGCGTAGTCGCCATCGCCGAGGAACGTGTCGACGGTGATG
>DATGHB010000421.1:0-3634 GCA_035308265.1 Roseiarcus sp. | reverse complement strand
CGCTGATCCGCGCCGATCGCTGGACCTCGGCGCCGTTGCCGATCGGATCAGGGCGGATCAGCACGGCGCATGGCGTTTTGCCCGTACCGGCGCCGGCTGCGGCGCTTCTTCTGCGAGGCTTGCCCGTCATCGACGACGGCGTTCCGGGCGAGCGGGTGACGCCGACCGGCGCGGCTCTCGCGCGCCACCTCATCGACGTCGGCGCGCCGCTCGGCGGGCGCGTCTCCCGGCTGTTGCGCAGCGGCGTCGGCTTCGGCGCCCGATCCCTGCCGGGCGTCAGCAATTGTCTGCGGGTGTTGGCGTACGACGAAGCGACGGCGGCGGCCACAGGACCAGTCGGGCGTCGGCAATTGGCGGTCGTCACCTTCGAGGTCGACGACCAATGCCCGGAGGACTTGGCGGCCGGACTCGACCATATCCGTGCGCTGCACGGGGTTTTCGACGTGACCCAGAACGCCGTTGTCGGTAAAAAGGGCCGAACGGCGGCGCACGTGCAGATTCTGGTCTCGCCTCTTGAACTCGAGAACGTGATCGCCGCCTGTTTCGAGGAGACCACGACCATTGGCTTGAGACACCAGCTCGCGGAAGGCGCTGTTCTCAGCCGGCGTCTCGAGACCGTCGAGACCGGCGGCGAAAAGGTGCAGGTCAAAATCGTCGACCGGCCGGGGGGAGAACAAAGCGCCAAGGCGGAGGCCGCTGATGTGGCGGGTCATCGCGGTCACATCGTCCGCACCCGTCTCAGGCGGGAAGCGGCGGAGCTTGCGCTCGATCCCACGCGAACGGAACCGGAAGAGCCTCGATGACGCAGCGGACCGAGTCCTCTGAAATGCGTGGGGCCGGAGCGGGCGGGAGCGCCGCGGCGCGATTGGCCGCCGTTTTGTCGAATATGGAAGGACCGCTGGCGGTCGCGGTCAGCGGCGGCGTCGATAGCGTGACCCTCGCGACCTTCGCTCATCGGACGGAGCCTTTGCGCGTCGAAATGTTTCACGCCGTCTCGCCCGCGGTGCCGGACGAGGCTACGACGCGCGTCCAAGATCTCGCGGCCGCTCGAGGCTGGCGCCTGCGAACCGTCGACGCCGGAGAATTCACCGACCGGAACTATCTGGCCAATCCGGTCGATCGCTGCTTCTTCTGCAAGACCAATCTCTACGGCGCCATCGCGCGCTTGAGCGAGGCGCAGATTCTTTCCGGCGCCAATCTCGACGATCTTCGGGATTATCGCCCGGGGCTCGAGGCCGCCAGGCGCCATTCCGTCCGTCATCCCTATATCGAGGCCGGAATCGACAAAAAGTCCGTGCGCGCGCTCGCCCGCGAACTGGGCCTCGGCGCCTTGTCCGAGCTGCCGTCGTCGCCCTGCCTTTCGAGCCGGGTCGAGACCGGCATTGCGATCCGCCCGGAGGCGCTAAGGGCGATCCATGCGGTGGAGCGCGGCATCGCCAGGGATTTTCCCGCTGCAACCGTCCGCTGCCGTATCCGGGCGAAGCGGGTGGTGATCGAGCTCGATCCCGAGACCCTTGCTGCGATCGCAGGCAGGCGCGAAGACGAGGCGCGCGCCGAGGCGGCCCGGATTTTCGCCGGGATTGCCGACACGGCCGATCTCAAGTTCGAGCCTTATCGCGTCGGCAGCGCCTTCGTGCATCCGCGCGCATGACGGGAGAATTCAAACTCGATTTTGAGCGCGGCGCGAGAATAGGCCTCGACGAGGCGCTGTTTTGCGAAAGCAAGACAGTCGACCAGATCGCGGCGATCGTGGAGGCCGTGAAGGCGAAGACCGGCCGGCTGTTGCTCACCCGCCTCGACCCATCGAAGCATGAAGCCCTGCTCGCGCGCCACGTCTCCGAGCTCGAATTCGATCCGCTCTCCCGCACCGCCATTCTTGGAAGGCCTCATGCCGAGCTGCGAACGCCGCCGGTCGCCATCGTCATGGCCGGGACGTCCGACCTGCCGGCCGGCCGCGAGGCGGCGCGGACATTTGTCTTCGCCGGCCAGGCCTACCGCGAATATACCGACGTCGGCGTCGCCGGCCTCTGGCGCCTGCTCGAACGGATCGACGACATCCGGTCATCTCCTGTCGTCATCGTGGCGGCGGGCATGGATGCGGCGCTGGTCAGCGTCGTCGGCGGCCTCATCTCGGGCGCGGTGATCGCCTTGCCGACGTCGGTCGGCTACGGCGTCGCCCGTGGCGGGGAAACGGCTTTGCACGCCGCGCTCGCGAGCTGCGCGCCTGGGATAACGGTCGTCAATATCGACAATGGCTACGGCGCGGCCTCAGCGGCCTTGCGGATATCGCGCGCTATCGCGGCGTCGCAAAACGCGCCAGAACGAATTCGGGCTACGGCCAAGGCCGGACCGAATTGAGCGGGCTTGGCGGCTCCGGCTCGGGGCCGGAGCCGCGCGCCGCTATTTCTTCAGTTCATTCGCAAACACGGTCTGGGTGATGGTCGGCAGGACCTCATCCAGGTTCTTCTGCGACACGACCATGATCGGCACCAGGATCTCCTTCGGCGGCGTCTTGCCGTCGAGGTGATCGAACATGGCCTGCGCCGAACGCTCGCCCATGAGGTAGGGCTGCTGCATGCCCGATGCGACGATCTTGCCCTGACGGATGAGGTCGATGAACTCGGGCACGCCGTCGAACGCTGCGAGAAGCACCGTGTCCTGTCGGTGCGCCGCCTGGATCGCCCGCACCGCGCCCAGCGTCGGGGTATCCGTCTGAACGAAGATCGCGTGCAGGTCGGGGTGCGCGGTCAGCATGTCCTGCACGTATTTGAACGTTTCGTCAGCCGTGTAGCGCTGCATCTGGTCGAGCGCGACTTCCTTGATGTCGCCATTCTCCTTCATCGCGTCGCGAAAGCCCTTGGTTCGGGCCTTGCCGTTGTTGCGCGCCAGCGAGATCGTCACCAGCCCGACCGGTCCCTGATCCCAATGATGCTCCTTGAGCGCGGCGGCCAGCGCCACCCCGGTGTCATGCGCGCCCTTCTCGTTGTCGGATATGATGAAGGAAACATACTTGCCGGAGACGGTGCCGATGTCGGCGATCACCACCGGAATATTCGCCTTCTCGGCAAGGCTCAGCACGCTCGGCGCCGTCGAGGAATCGGTCGGTGAGATCAGGATGCCGTCGACCTTGCGGGCGATTGCGTCCTGGGCGTTCTTGAGCTGCGTCGCCGCATCGTTATGCGAGTCATAGTCGGTGACGGTCGAATTGTGCTTCTTCGCCTCGTCCGCGATGCCGGCGGCGAGATAGCGCCAGAACGGCAGGTCCAGCCCCGGCGTCAGATAGGCGAAATGGCGCGCCTTTTCCTGCGCCTGAACCGGCCCGGCCAACCCGACCGCGATGAGGGCCGCGATGACCGCGCCCAGTGCTTTGCTTCTCATGTCGCTTCCTCCCAGTGCTCCGCCGCCCATGCCTCTGACCCGTCGTCAGCTCCCGCCGTCGTCCGCCCCGGCGGCGCGGGGCGGCGGCGATTCCCTTGTTGCGGCCGGCTCAACCGTCGTCGTCTTCGGTGCGCCGCATGCCCTCGCGCGTGCTCAGGAAGCGCTCGAGCAGAACGGCGGCGACGATGACCGACCCGATCGCGGTCCCTTGCCAATAGGGATTGACGTTGAGGAGATTGAGGCCGTTGCGGATGAG
>DATGHB010000420.1:0-2167 GCA_035308265.1 Roseiarcus sp. | reverse complement strand
ACATCAACGAGCGCAGGCCCGCGCGGCACGCCGATCAGGCGAACAAGTTTTTCAGGAGATATGCTGTTGACCGACGACATACTGCGCCCCTCGATTGGAAAGGGCGCGATTCTTCGGCTGTCGCCTCATGGGGAGATCGCTTCCCCAGAAGGAAATCATAACGCCGGGCGCCCACCCTCTGTCAACGGCCTTGTCACCCGCGGCGGGGCGGGACGAAAAACGCTCTTCACGCGAACGCGATTGGCGCTCCCACCGAATCTCCATTAGAAACGGGCGCAACCTCCCAAGACATTCCCATGACCTCGCTCACAACTCGCCGGCCGCTGGTGCTCGCGGCCGTCATGGCCGCCAATTTCATGATCGCGATCGAGGCGACCATCGTCTCGACCGCGATGCCTCAGATCGTCGGCCAGCTCGGCGGCCTGCCGCTCTACAGCTGGGTGTTCTCGGCTTTCCTCCTCACCCAGACCGCGACCACCGTGGTGTTCGGCAAGCTCTCCGATCGCGCCGGCCGCAAGATGGTGATGCTGATCGGCATCGCGGTCTTTCTCCTCGGCTCGACGCTCAGCGGCTTCGCGTGGTCGATGCCGTCGCTGATCGCCTTCCGGCTCCTGCAGGGCGTGGGGGCAGGCGCGGTCCAGCCGACCGCCATGACCATCGTCGGCGACCTTTATTCTGCGCACGAGCGGGCGAAGATTCAGGGCTGGCTGGCCAGTGTCTGGGCTTTGTCGGCGATCCTGGGGCCGCTCGCCGGCGGCCTGATCATCCAGCATTTCTCCTGGGCCTGGATCTTCTGGATGAACCTGCCGATCGGGGCCCTCGCGGCGGCAGGATTCTGGTCTTACCTGCACGAAGAGCGCGCCCACGGCAGGGGCAGGATCGACCACTTGAGCGCGGGCGTTTTCACCGTCGCCATCGCCGCCGTGATGGCCGACCTGACCGCGCTTTCGACCTCGGGGCGCCTCGAGATCGGGCTCACCACGCTCGTGGCCGCGGTTGCGGTCGCGCTGTTCGTGATGCAGGAGCGCCGCTCTCCCGAGCCGATGATTTCGCTCGAAATCTGGGGGCGCCGGCCGATCGCCGCCGTCAACGCAGCCTCGCTTCTCGCCGGCATGGTGATGATCGGGCTCACCACCTTTCTGCCGGTGTTCGTGCAGGGGGTGATGGGAAAATCGCCGCTGATCGCCGGCTTCGCCCTATCCGCGATGGTGCTGGGATGGCCGATCGCCGCGACGGTGGGCGTGCGCGTCGGCTTCAAGCGCTTTGGCCTGCGCCCGGTGTTGCGCGCGGGCGGCGTCATGGTCGCGGCGGGCGCGCTTGTTTTCGTCGCCCTCTCTGCCGACATGTCGCCTGTCGTCGCCGGCCTCGGCTCGCTCGTCGTCGGCTTCGGCATGGGCCTGCTCTCGAGCGCCTCGATCATCCTGATCCAGGAAATCGTCGAGTGGTCGGAGCGCGGAAGCGTGACCGCGTCCTATCTCTTCGCGCGCAGCCTGGGCAGCACCTTCGGAGCGACGGCGTTCGGCGCCGTGCTCAATTTCGGCCTCCTGCGCTCGGGCCGCGAGGGCGTGTCGTCGGATCAGCTGCGGCAGCTCCTCGAACGGAGTTCGAGCGACACGGCAAGCGATCCTGGGCTTCGCGCCGCGCTCGAACAGGCGCTTCACCTCACCTTCGTCTCGATGTTCGCAATCGCGCTCATGGTGGCGGCGACCGCGTTTCTCGTGCCGAAAGTCTCATTCGCTCCAAGGCGGGCGCTTGCCGAGTAAACGGAGCTGGAGCGTGATGCATTTTGGTAGAATCGATGGCGTTAGCGCCCCCGCCCCCCATAGCCCGTCGCGAGACGGGCGTCCTTCCGGACGCCGTATGTGGGGCGGGCATAGCCTGTCGAACGACGGGCGTTCTTCCGAACGCCCTATGGGGTGGGGGGTCGCGCGGACCGGGGAGATTATCGAATAGGCCGCTGCCTGCTTATTTCCTGGGACGGCGCGACCCCCCTCCTCGGCCTTCCCCCGCAAGGGGGGAGGAGACGCGCCGGGGCGATCCGCGTAAAATCAGGGACGAAAGGCTCAGCCCCCGCTTTCCGCCCGCTTCTCGCCGACCGCGACCGCGAGCGTCATCGCCAGGCAGAAGGTCGCCGACAGCGACCGGAACGAGCCGAAGTCGCTCTCCA
>DATGHB010000419.1:0-4769 GCA_035308265.1 Roseiarcus sp. | reverse complement strand
TCTTCTACGCCGGCCACAACTGGCAGCCGTTCTTCCTGCAGGGGACCAAGACGCTGGCCTACGAGCTTTGGGAGGATCTCGCCTTCGCCGCGCCCGACAATGTCGTCATCCCGACCGGCGCGGGCAGCATCGTCATGGGCTGCGACATCGGCTTCGGCGAGCTTCTTGCTCGCGGCGAGATCGAGCGCCTGCCCCGGCTGTTCGCGGCCCAGCCCTCGAACTGCGCCCCCCTCCACGCCAGCTTCGTGGCCGGACTGGACGGCCTTCAGCCGGTCGAGGTCTCCCCGACCATCGCGGAAGGCGCGTCGATCGCCAGCCCGGTGCGGGCCCGCGAAGTCCTGGCGGCGCTAAGGCGCTCCGGAGGCGCGACCGTCGCCCTCGCCGAAGCCGAGATCGAGGCGGCGCTGTTCGAACTCGCCCGGATCGGCCTCTATGTCGAGCCGACCTCGGCGCTTGCGGCCGCCGCGTTCAACCGATTGCTGGATGAGGGCGTCATTCGACCCGGTGAGACGACCGTGCTCGTGCTGACGGGCTCTGGCCTGAAGGCGACGCAGCGCGTGAGCGACCTCATCGGCGCCCCGCCGTCCCGAAGCTGCAAAGGCGGTTGACGGCTTGCGTCGTGCCGGCCTATAAGCCCGCGCGAAAGGCTGGGCCGTGAGGCCCGGCCCGTTGTTTTTTGAAGCGGCGCCGCGCGCCCTGAGGATTTAAGAGAGTCGATGGCCAATACGAAATCGGCTAAGAAGGCGGCCCGCCAGACCATTCGCCGCACCGCGGTCAACAAGTCGCGCCGCAGCGAGATGCGCACCTACGTCCGCAAGGTCGAGGAGGCGATCGCCGCCAAGGACCCCAAGGGCGCGGCCGAGGCGCTGAGCCAGGCTGAGCCCAGGCTTGCCCGGGCGGCGCAGAAGGGCATTGTGCACAGGAACGCCGCTTCGCGCAAAATCTCGCGCCTGATGAAGCGGGTCAAGGCGCTCGCTTAAGCGACCGGCTTAGGCCGCGCGCTTCCGCTGCCCGTCCTGAAATGACCGACGGTCCGCCAGACCGGCTCAGCGTCGACCCTTCGAGTCCGTTTTATGACGAAGCGGCGCTCGTGCGCGGCGTTGGCGTCCGCTTTCGCGGCGTCGAGCGGCGCGACGTCGAGGAATATTGCGTGAGCGAGGGTTGGGTCCGGGCGGCGGCGGGCAAGGCGCTCGATCGCCGCGGCCAGCCGCTGGTGATCAGGATGACGGGCGTGGTCGAGCCCTATTACCTGGCGCCGCCCCGCGAAGCGGCCGCTCCCAACCGCGACTGACGCCCGCCGTCGCTTCGCCGCTGCGATCCGTGGATGGGCCAGATCAACCCCCAGATCATAGTCCGGGGGCATGACGAAAAAGGCCAGCAGCGCGCCACCGACAGGTCCAACAGCAGCGCTCGCTACAGAGCGCCTTCCCCTCGGGCTGCCGAGCAGGAGCTTGAGGACAGGCGGCGCGCGCTGCTATGAGCGGTCGTGTGCCGGATTCGATAGCGAAAGACCGGCGTGACGCGACGGGGGGAAGGGCTCTCTCGGGGGTGAGAGGAATCGAGGGACTTCGAGCCATGCAAGGCGCCCCAAAGCGGCAAGTGAACGCCGAAGAAATGCTCGCGGAGTTGAAGCGGGCGCTGGAGTCGTCAACGCCTGCGCCTCTTCCGCCACCCGCCGCATCGACGCCATCCAGGCCCAGTTCTGAGGGCCGGGACAGTTGGCGGCTGCAAATTGACAGGGGAAGCGACCGCCCGATCGGACGGCCGACCAACCTTCGAAAGCCGACCAGGCGCAGTTCCCGACGCTGGAAACTGACCGCCGCAGGGCTCGCGCTGGCGGGCGCAGCCGCGGTTGCGAGCCTTGCTCTCATGGATCGAGTTCCGGACCTGCCGACGCAGGAACTCTCCGCCCCCCCGACAGCGGGTTTGGCTAGGCCGCAAAACGACCAGGCTCCCAAGCCCTCCAGCGACTCCCGCTCGCTGACCGGGGACAGCCGACAGGGTGCGCCCTTGCAACCCGGCGCCCTGGAGACGCGGCCGGCTCCAGCAGACAGCGGCCCGGTTCCAGCCGGGCCGAAGGCGGAGGTCGGCGCGCCGGAACCCGTCGCTTCCAGTGTCGAGCCGGCGCCGGCCTCGCCGGGCTTGGCGGCCATCCCCGTGCCCTCGCAACCGATCGGGCCGGACGGGGCGCCGATTGCAACGACGCCGCCGACTCCCGCTTCGACCGATTCCGCGCCGCCTCTGGCTGAGGCGCCGAAGACCGCGGCCCCGTTGGCGGCGACGCCAACGGTCAGACCGGACGAGGCGCCAGTTGCAACAACGCCAGCGACTCCGGCTTCGACCGATTCGGCGCCGCTGGCCGACGCGCCGAAGCCGAACGCAACGCCGGCTGCGCCTGTGTCGAACGAGCCTGCGCGGCCCGTGACGCCGAAGATCGCTTCAACGAAGAGACCGTACGGAAAAGCCACACTGAAAAAGCCTGCCAGGAGCGCGAACGGTTCAGCCAAGCCAGTTGCCCGGATTGAGCGGCGATCGGCTGAGCCGGCGGCGCCGAAAGAAGCGGAGAGTGCGCCGCAGCCCGCGCCAGCCGCCGGCGATCCGGCGGCGGCCGCGCCGGTAACGCCGGCGGCGATCGGGCAACGGTTCGCCGATGGAGTGACGCACGCGCTCGGCTACATGATACGCCTGCCGGGCGCGCTCGTTCCGCACCCGACCGATCCCAACGCCGGCGCTCACTGAGAGCGCCGTTTCGCAATCCCCTGGCCCGCGCTTCCTGCACCGGCGGGCAAGCCCTGTCGCCGAAGGAAGCTCCTCGGCGCGGAGGGAGCGCGAAGCTACTTCCCCATGTTGCAGGTCATGAGATTGCTGGTGGGGGACGGCATCGCTGGATTGGTCACCACGTGATGGATCAGACTCTGGTGGGCGGTGGGCGGGACTTCCGGCGAGGAGTAAGCGAAGACCCCGGTCCCGGAGCCAGGGAGCAAGGTGCAGCACCAGGCCTTGCTCGATTGCGAAGGGGCGACCCCGGTGTTGCCGCTGCAGTCGATGACGCTGGTGGTGTTGTATTGTGTCGGATTGCCGCCGCCGCTCGACCAGCTGGCGAGATTGTTCTTGACGTCCGCGGTCGGAATGATTGTGAACGGCGGCGGCGTCGTCACCGTGAACGTATAGATCTGCGCCGGGCTCTTGTTATCGGTGAAGTAGACCGGGCAGTTTTTCGGATTGGTGGCGCTGATGATGAATTGGGCATTGGCGGGATTGACCGGCTTTTGCTGGGACGGGTCGTTACCGCAGACGCCATAGGTCAGGAACCTGACCGGGTCGGTCGACGCATATCCGAACGAGATATTGATCGGCGGTTGAGCCCGCGTTTGATTTTCCAGATGCTTCGTGCTGCCGATATCGACGATGTAGCCTTGCGCCTCGACGTTGAGGTTGCCCACAGCGTCGTCCACCGAATAGGCGTAGACGCCTGGCATTCCGAGTTGATCGGGAAGGATCGCATCCCCGTGAATGAACTGCACCCAGGGGTTGAACGCGTAGGGCGGGTTTGAATACGACCCATAATTCAGCTTGTCGAATTCCAGCTTGACCTTTCCATAGAGGTCATAATCGTTGGCCGAATAGCCGGGCGTATTCTCGAGCAGATTGGCGGTCGGCGAACAGCCTCCGCCCTGCTCCAGGGATTCGGTCCACGGCGTCCAGCCATAGACGTGCGAGATGATCCGATCGGCGGTGTTCGTAACCGCGGTTCCCTTGCACTGGGTCGGAAATATTTTCAAATATTGCGCGTAATTCGCGGCGATGAGGTCCCGCACGTCGAGAATGGCGTCGCAAAATGTGGTGAATCCCGCAGCGCTGTGGGCGCACTTGCCTCCCGAATAGCTCTGCCAATCCTGGCGAATGACCTGAATGGGGGCCCAGACGTTGGTGGGCCAGGCTTTCACCGGAGGCAAATCGGTTGGCGCGTTGGCGCCGCTCAGTCGCGCGAGGAGCTCCAGCGTCGAGGGCAATTTTGGAATCGCCGCTTTCGTGCCGTCGAGGTCGATGAAGCTCGGCCAATTGAACGTCTGCTGGAAGTTCGCGAGCTTTTGCTGGAACTGCGGGATCAGCAACGGCGAACCGACGTAACCGGCCTGGTTGTTCTTATAGGGCCCCATCGCGGCCGCGATATAGGCGACGTTGACGTAGCTCACATCGAAATCGGCGTTGGACGTGTTGAGCGCGATCGGCAGGGAATCGTTGACGACTTTCTGCACCTGTGTCGCGCCCAGGGTGGCTTCGACCAGCTGGCTCGGGCCATACTTCGGCAACGTGCCTTTGTCATCGGTGAAGAAGGCCAGCGGGCAACTCGCGCCGGTACCATCCACGCAGGTCGGCCAGGTGGGGTTCGGCGCGGCGGACATCAGCTGCTTTTGGTCCGGTCTCGCCGCTCCGCTGAAGTAGTGTTGATAGGCCGGCGGCGGCGTGGGCGTCGGACTGGTGAAAATCTGCATGTTCTGACCCTGCCACCATTCCGCGTATTGGTCGGGCTTTGTCGGGTCCACGGATGCGGTGATCTGCGTGTACAGCGGGAGCGTGATCACGACGCTTCCGCCCGGCGCGATGCCCTTGTCGCCATTGATGTAGAACCGGTTGGTCAATGTCGTCGCGTAGGTGAAGGTCTTGGCCTGAGTCTGGGTGATCTTGCAGGCCATCTGGATCCATTGATCCGGATTGTTCAGGCCGACCTCGAGCTCGGCGAAAACATAGTCGGGGGTGTCGTTGAA
>DATGHB010000418.1:0-9123 GCA_035308265.1 Roseiarcus sp. | reverse complement strand
AATGAGGCGGCTGGACAGGAGCGGACCCATGGAAGGGTTTCTCATTCGCGCGGTGGTGGTCGGGATCGGCCTCTGGCTCGCCTCCAAGATTTTCGGCGGTGTAGCCTTCAATTCGGGAGAGACCCTGATCGCCGCGGCGCTCCTGCTCGGCGTCGTCAACGCCTTCGTGCGTCCCATCATCATCATTCTGACCCTGCCGATCACGCTTTTGACGCTCGGGCTGTTCCTGCTCGTCATCAACGCTCTGATGATCATGCTCGTCGCCTGGCTGCTTCCGGGCTTTATGGTCGCCGGCTTCTGGTCGGCGGTCGGCGCCGCGATCGTCGTCAGCCTGACGAGCTGGGTCATGTCCGGCTGGATCGGTCCGCGCGGCCGGATCGAAGTCATGACCGTGCACTCGCCACGCGGCCCGTCCGGGCGGTGGTGAGCGTTCCTCCCGCGTCATCCAAGCTCGAAGGTCGTCACCCCGAAGCAGCGGTCGAGCCGCATCTCAGGGGCTCCGTTCCTGTACATGCGCGCCGTCTCGAAGACGGGCGTCAGTGCATGGCGCGCCGCAAGCGCCAAGGCGGCCGGATTGGCTTCCGGAGTGTCGAGAAAAACCGGAGCGCCCGGCGCGCGGGTGAGGAGGCCCGCGAGCAGGCGGTCGGCGGTTTGCTCGTCGTCGGCGAACAGCGGTCCGATCTTGAATCCGTCCCGGCAGGCTCTGAGGACGCCGTAACCCTTCAAGCCTGTTCCGTCCTTTGCGCCGAGCGCGATTGCCTGCGGCTGGCTGGTCCATGACCTGAGAAACGCTTCGCGGGGCGCCGGAAAAGCGCTGCCGTCGTAGCGCGCGATCTCACGCGCTGGAACCGTGCTCAGGTCGGCGAGCCCCGCGGGCGCCTCGCCGCCGCCCTCGCCCCGCTGGCGAATGTTGCGAAAGGCGAGCCGAAAGCCCGATCTGCGGTAGTTCTCCTGCTGGGCGACGACGCCGTCGAGGCCGACCACCCGGTCGCCAAGGCGGTCGAGCGCGGCTCCCCAAAGCGCGAGGCCGAAGCCCTGCCCGCGGCGCTCCGGAGTGACGATGAAGAGCCCCAGGAACCCGAAGCCCAAGCCGTAGCGGACCGCCGAGACGCAGCCTACTGGAGCGCCGTCGAATTCGGCGAGAAGGAAGCCTTGCGGATCGGCGGCGTAAAAGCAACGGGCGTCATGAAGGCCCGGATTCCAGCCTTCCGCCGCGGCCCAGTCGAGCGCGAGCTCGAGGTCGGCTTCGGTCATCCCGCGCACCGCGAAACCTTTGTTGCGCAACGGGCTTCGCTCCCAGGCGCGCGCTGCGAAAGAGCGCGCGGAATGCAAAGGAATCCGGCGTCGCGGTTCGGCGGAATCGCGGCGGCGCCGGTTTTATAATTACACGAGATTCGCCGCGGCGACGTCGCCGTCGGTGACGTAGTGATTGACGCGTCCGGCGTGCAGGCGTTCGCCGGCCTGATGGAAGGCCAGCGCGGTGATCGCGCCGGCCGCTTTCAGTTCGTTTACGATCAGGTCGCGTTCGGCGTTGGTGTCCGCGTCGGTCTTGTGCGTGACCTGGAAGGTGAAGCGGGTGAAGGACATGCCGGTATCCTTGGTCGCGGCGCCGACCCACAGCGCCAGCTCCTCGTTGGCCGGACGGTCCGTATTGAGCCAGAACTCGGCGGTGCCGAGCGTCTCCTCGGTCTGCTCGAGGCTCAGCGACCAGAAGCGCACGTGATGGCGCTTGCGCGGGCTCATGTTGATCGCCTTCTGAAAGCCAATGTCCTGCCCGCGCCCAAACAGAAAGAGGGTGCTGAACGGCGCCGCGGGATAGGACCGGTTGAGCACGAAAGCGACGACCATCCGCCAGGAGCTGGTCAAGTTGAGCGGGTCGGCTTCCGTCCATCCGGCCGCAAGGAAGGCGGCGCGAAGCTTGCTGAAATCGCCGATGAGCACGAGGTTGACGGGGTCTCCGGGCAGGCCGTCGCCGGTCAGGGTGAAGCTCGGCACGCTTTTACGTTGCAGGATCTTGACGCTCATCCGGACGATGCGCGGCAGGATCACGTACGCCGCGAGCCCATACGCCACGCTCAGCGCCAGAATCGTCGGCGCCCTGTTGTCGGTGAAGCGGAAAACGAAGACGATCAGCCAGACGCTGAAAACGCCCAGCCCGAAAACGGCCAAGCGCCGATAGATGAGCGTCAGAAGCCTCACCGTCCCAACCCGGTCCCCGCGCGCGCTTGTTCGATTCGCGCCCGGTCAAATCTGCCCTTGCCCGGATGCGGCGGCAAGCGCGAAGCGGCAGGCAAACCCCGCGCGCATGCGAGTTCAGCGCGCGAGATCCTCGGCGAGCCCCTCGAGGAATTCGAGGCAGGCGGCAAGTTGCGCCTCGTCCACGAATTCGTCGGCCTTGTGCGCCTGATCGATCGAGCCCGGCCCGCAAACGACGGTCGGGAGCCTGGCCGCCTGGAAATGCCCGGCTTCGGTGGCGAACGAAACGGCAATGGTGCGGTTGGAGCGGGTGAGGCGGAGCGCGAACGCCTCAGCCGCCGAGCCGGGCTCGGCGGCGAGCGGCGGAACGTCCACCTCCATTGTGGTCAGGATCGACGGATCGGACACGAAGCGCGCCAGCCGGGGCGTCGCCACCTCGTCGACGAACGCCTGGACCTTCGCCGCCGCCAAGGCGGTCGCGGCGCCCGGCAGGCCACGGAACTCCCAATGGAACACGCATTCCCGCGCCAGGATGTTGCGCGCCGTCCCGCCGCGGATCGTGCCGACATGGAGCGTCGAATAGGGGGGCGTGAAGCGCGGGTCGAGCGGGCCTTCCTCATAAGCGCGCGCGAGGCGGCCGATCTCGCTCACCACGTCCGCCGCGGCGGCGATCGCATTCGCTCCCAATTCCGGCAGGGCGGAATGAGCTTCGTGTCCGGTGACCAGGGTTCGAAAGGTCGCGATGCTCTTGTGCGCGTCGGCGACCGCCATCATCGTCGGCTCGCCGACGACGGCGAGAGCCGGGCGCGGCTCGTCCCTGCCGAACCAGCCGATGACGTCGCGGGAGCCGAGGCAGGTGGTCTCCTCGTCGTAGCTCAAGACGATGTGAACCGGGCGCTTGAGCGAAGCGTCCCGGAAGACCGGCGCCATCGCCAGCACGCAGGCGTCGAAGCCCTTCATGTCGCAGGCGCCGCGGCCGTAAAGACGGCCTGAGGCCTCGCGCAGCGCGAAGGGCGGGCTCGACCATGGCTGCCCTTCGACCGGCACGACGTCGGTATGGCCCGAGAGCACGATTCCGCCGTCGACTCGGGGCCCGATCGTGGCCAGGATCGCCGCCTTGTCGCCCGCCGCGTTGGGCGCGCGGCGCGATTCGAGCCCGTGCCCGTGGAGGTAGTCTTCGACAAACTCGACAATCGACAGGTTCGAGGCGTCGCTTACGCTCTCGAAGGCGATCAGCCGCGCGAGCACCGCCTTGGCCACAGCGACACGGCCTTCGCTTGTCATTCGCCTGCTCGCCAAGATGCGCGGGACTCGGCGCAGGCCACAACCCGCGAGACGGTGGACGGCGCGACGGGCGCAGGTAAAATGCGCGTCTCATGTACGAAGCGGTTACGCATCAGGTCAAAGTCACCGTCGAGCCGACTTTCGATCCGGAGCGCTCCGATCCGGACGAGGGACGCTATTTCTGGCTCTACTCGATCGAGATCGTCAATCTCAGCGACGCGCCAGTGACGCTGATGGAGCGGCATTGGCGGATCACCGACGCCGACGGCCGTCAGCAGGAGGTGCGCGGGCCCGGCGTGGTCGGCGAGCAGCCGACGATAGAGCCGGGGCGCTCGTTCCGCTACACGTCGGGCTGCCCCCTGACCACGCCGAGCGGGGTCATGGTCGGCGAATATCGGATGGTCGGTCCCGACGGAGGGAGTTTCGTCGTCTCCATCCCCGCCTTCTCCCTCGATTGCCCGAACGGAAGGCGAGTCCTCAACTAAACGGGCGTTCGATTTCCGGACCAATCGGCCTCATTGCGCAAGGGTTGCGATATAAGCGCCGAGATCGCGCGTCTCGTCGCGGGTCAGTTGCATGTCGGGCATCTTGGGGTGCGGATTCATCAGGAATTGCGCGAGCTTCTGCGGGGTGAAGCCGGGCCTCCTGGCGATCGAGGCGAAGCTCGGAGCGGTGTCCCCGCCGCGCTTTTGATCGGCGGATACGATGTGGCAGGCCGCGCACCATTGCTTGGCCAGCCGCTGGCCCTCTGCCGTATTGGCTGGCGCGGCCATGCCATCCGAAAGGCCGGCGAGGAGCGCAGACGCGGCCAGTCCGGCGCGCGTTGCGGCGGCGAGGCGCGGCGAGAAGCGGAAGAAGGCGGTCATCGGCGCTGCTCCTGACGGAGCGCCGCGCGGGCGCTCTCGGGCTCCGACACGATACGCTGCGGCCCGCCGCTGGCATAGGGCTATGGCGACGAGTCTCGGTGTCCGGCGCCTCCGAAAAGCTGCGGCTCGGACGCCCAGGACCAGCGCACTTCCGGATGGAATCAGCCCCCACGACAGATTGCGCCGCCTGACGTTGCTCCTTGCGTGGGGCGGCCGCTCGGGCCGCCCTCATCGCCCGGCTCTATGGCCACTGATTAGTACGAATAATACATGTCGAACTCGACCGGATGCGGGGTCATCTCGAACCGCTGGACCTCGCCCATCTTGAGCTCGATATAGCTGTCGATGAAGTCGTCCGAGAAGACCTCGCCCGCCTTGAGAAACGCCCGGTCCTTGTCGAGGTTGCCGAGCGCCTCGCGCAGCGAGCCGCTCACGGTCGGGATCTTCTTGAGCTCCTTGGGCGGCAGATCGTACAGATCCTTGTCGATCGCCGAGCCGGGATCGACCTTGTTGACGATGCCGTCGAGCCCCGCCATCAGCATCGCCGAGAAGGCGAGATAAGGATTGGCGCAAGGGTCGGGAAAGCGAACCTCGACCCGCTTGGCCTTGGGGTTGGCGGTCCATGGGATTCGGCACGAGGCCGAGCGGTTGCGGGCCGAATAGGCGAGCAGCACCGGGGCCTCGAAGCCGGGCACGAGGCGCTTGTAGCTGTTGGTCGAGGGGTTGGTGAAGCCGTTGAGCGCCTTCGCGTGCTTGATGATTCCGCCGATGTAGTAGAGGCATTCCTGGCTGAGGTCCGAATATTTGTTGCCGGCCATCACCGGCTTGCCGCCCTTCCAGATCGACTGATGAACGTGCATCCCCGACCCGTTGTCGCCGTAGACCGGCTTGGGCATGAAGGTCGCCGTCTTGCCGTAGCTCTGCGCCACCATGTGGATGCAATATTTGTAGATCTGCATGTGGTCGGCCATGGTCACCAGCGGGCCGAACTTGAGGCCCAGTTCATGCTGGGCGGACGCCACCTCGTGGTGGTGCTTCTCGACGGTCGCGCCCATCTGCGCCATGGCCGCGAGCATCTCGCTGCGCATGTCCTGCGCCGAATCCTGCGGGGGAACCGGGAAATAGCCGGCCTTGGTGCGAACCCGGTGGCCGAGATTGCCGCCTTCGTAGGCGGTGTCCTGATTGATCGGCAGTTCGATCGCATCGATCTGGAAGCCGGTGTTGTAGGGGTCGGCCTTGAAGCGCACGTCGTCGAACACGAAGAACTCGGCCTCGGGGCCAAAGAACGCCGTGTCGCCGATCCCCGTCGACTTGAGATAGGCCTCAGCCTTCTTGGCGATGCCGCGCGGATCGCGGTTGTAGGGCTGGCCGCTCACCGGATCGAGGATGTCGCAGTTGATGACCATCGTCGAGGCGGCGAAAAACGGGTCCATACACGCCGAGGTCGGGTCGGGCATCAGCGTCATGTCGGATTCGTTGATCGCCCTCCAGCCGGCGATCGAGGAGCCGTCAAACATCAGCCCGTCGGCGAAAGCGTCCTCGTCGATCAGGCTCTGATCGAAGGTCACGTGCTGCCATTTCCCGCGCGGGTCGGTAAAACGCAGATCGACATATTTGACGTCGTTGTCCTTGATCGCCTTGAGAACATCCTTGGCGGTCTTCATGGTCAGCCTTTCTTGAGAAGATTGAAGTTCCGTCTACTTCCCCCTCGCCGCGGGGGGCGGCGAATCGCCTCTATGTGAGCCCCGAAACGGCGTCAGATCGCGTCCGCACCGGTTTCCCCGGTGCGAATCCGGATCGCCTCGTCAATCTGGGATACAAATATCTTGCCATCGCCGATGCGGCCGGTCTGCGCCGCGGCGCGGATCGCCTCGACCGCCGGGCCGAGATTGTCGTCCGAGACGACCACCTCGATCTTCACCTTGGGCAGGAAGTCGACGACATATTCGGCGCCGCGATAAAGCTCGGTGTGGCCCTTCTGGCGGCCGAAGCCCTTCGCTTCGATCACGGTGATGCCCTGGATTCCCGCCTCCTGCAGCGCCTCCTTGACCTCGTCGAGCTTGAAAGGCTTGATGATCGCCTCGATCTTCTTCATGTCCCCGCGGAACTCCTCACCCCGCCCCGGGCCGCCGATGCTTTCGCCCCTCCGGCGGCGCGCGGGCGGTCGGGTCCATAGCACCGGATCGCCAGGCGCGCCATGGGCCTTTGCGCCCTCGAAATAGGCATTCTGACTAGGAATCGGGCGCCCGTCAGACCGTCGGCCCCCATTCGCCGGAGCCGAAGATCCGCCATGACGCCATGCCCGCCTTGGCGACGACAATCCGCCCTGACTTGGCGACCGCCACGAGATGGGCGAACACCAGCGGATGGCGCCAGGCCAAAGGCTTCTCCGGCGCGCAGACGGCGCGGTATTCGTCGCTGTCGGCGTCCTCCATCAGGATCGTGCCGACGAGGTCGGGGCGCAACCGCCGCGAGAGATCGCGGCGGGTCAACCATTCGCACTCGAAGTCGCGACAAACCTCGGGGCGTTCGGCGTAGATGGCGCAGCCGCCTCCGAGGCGACAATTGACGCAGAGCGGGCCCGCCGGCTTGTTGAAATGCGCGATCTCCAGCGCCGAGCAGCACATTGTGCACGCCCCGCAGGATTTCCCCGGCGCCGCGGTCATCAACTCCCCTCGCGCTCGCGCCCAGCCTCGCCAATCGCGGGCAGGGTCTAAGCACCCCTATCCCGGCGGAGCCGCCAATGCAACCGGGGCGCGAATTCCCGCAAGCTAAGAGCCAATAAACGCCCTGTTGCCGCCAGCAAATACTAGCAAATGCTAGTAAATTTACTGACGTTTGCTAGCGCTTATTTTTCCGAATCGGGACTTTTCAATGGGTTACGGCCGATTCAAATAAAAAATTTTCGCCTCGTGCGTCTCCGGTTGTGTTCAAACCTCCCAAGCGATTTGCGAAGCTCCGCCCTCCTGCTGGGCTTGGTTCCGGCAAGGCGCTTCCTCGATTTTGCCTATAAGAACAAACATGGAACGAATTGCGCTTCCTGTCAAGAGATTTCTGCCGGCCGCGTGATCCAAGGGGCGAGCAGGGCGGCTTCCCGGCTTTCCCGAAAGCCGCCAGCGCGTCTTGCCGCCGACGGCGCCTGCACGTACCGTCCGGGCCATGACGGGGAGGCGGGATCAAAGCATGGCGATGTCGAGGCGTTCATAGAGCGCTGGACCGCCCGCGCCGGCGGCTCGGAGCGGGCGAACGATGCCCTGTTCATCGTCGAACTCTGCGATCTCCTCGGGGTCGGCCGGCCCGAGCCGGCGGGCGAGGAAACGGAGCGCAACGCCTACGTGTTCGAGCGCGCCGTCCGCTTCCGCCACGACGACGGCACGACCTCGCCCGGCCGGATCGACCTCTACAAGAGTGGCTGCTTTGTCCTCGAAGCCAAGCCGTCGAGGAAGCGCGAGAAGGGCGGCGAGGTTTACGAACAGGTCGCCTTCGCGCTGGAAACGGGCGACCGCGAGGAGGATGAGCGCATAAGCGCGCCGGCGGCCTTCGCGCTCGGCGCGCTCGCTGGCGATTCCGCGACCCCGCTGGCTCGGAGTGGACCCTATCCGTCGTCCTCGCCGATGCTGGAGCCACTATGCTGACGCGGGGCGTGTAGGTCGCTGGCCGAAGTCAGCCCTGGCCGCTCGCCATTCGCCTCACCGGGCGCGCCGCCGCCATCCGGTAGGCCGAGGGGGTCAGGCCCACCGATTTACGGAATTGGCGGGTGAACGCAGCCTGGTCTGCGTAGCCGCACTCGAGCGCGAGCTCGCTCAACGGCGCGCCGGTATGCCTGAGGCGGTCGCAAGCGCGCCCGATGCGCGCCCGCGCCAGATATTGCCCGGCCGAGAGGCCGAACAGCGCCCTTATTCTCTGGTCGAACTGGAACGGCGAAAGGCCAGCTCGCGCCGCGAGGTCCGGAATCCGCAAGGGCTCGTCGAGGTGGTCGTCAATATAGGCGAGCGTGGCGGACAGCGCTGCCGAGACGGGCGCCGAGCCGGACAGCGCCGGCGCATCGCGGGAAACCCCGGCGAGGCCAACGATGACCCCATTGGGATCAACCAGCGGCTCCTTCCAGGTCAGACACCAACCCTCGGCGCCGTGCGGATAGAGATGAAGCTCCATTCTGCCGCGGATCGAGAGCCCTTCGGCGATCACCTTGAGATCCTGCGCCTCGAAAAGCTCGCCAAGTGGGCGCATGAAAACCTCGCTAGCCTTGCGGCCGATAAGAGCCTTCTTATCGCCAAGCCTGCAGCGATGGACGAGCGTTTCGTTGACCGCCACATAGCGCGCCTCCTTATCCTTGATGAAGAAGACCATGTCGGAGACGCGGTCAAAAAGCTCGATTCCCGGGAACGGCCGCCCGAGAACGGCGGCGAGCGCTGCCGCGGGATCGCCGTCGACGGTTGCGCGCGCGATTGTGCGGATTTTCAACCCTGAGCCTGCGTTTTCATCAAGAACCGAGGGCCGGGACATGCGACTATCCCGACCGAGAAACTCACTCTGGGAGCCTCGACATGCCCTCGCAAGTCTTTTCCGGAACGATTCCGGCGCTCATGACCCCCTGCGGGGATGACCGGCGGCCGGACTTCGACGCCCTCGCCGCCATGGGAAAACACCTGGTCCAGGCCGGAATGTCGGGGGTGGTTTATTGCGGCTCGATGGGCGACTGGCCGCTCCTCACTCTTGAACAGAGAATGGAGGGCGTCGAACGGCTGGCGAGCGCGGGCGTGCCGGTCATCGTCGG
>DATGHB010000417.1:0-2396 GCA_035308265.1 Roseiarcus sp. | reverse complement strand
TCTCCCGCACATGAGTCATTTCACATTTCGTCAGCGCCTGTCTGCGCTCTGGGTTGCGGCCATCGCCGCCTTGGCCCTCCTGGGCTCGACGCCGTCGCCGGCTGAGGCGGAAAGCGCGGCCGCCCGGCGGATCGAGACCTATTATCAGGAGCTGATGCCGACCCTGCGTCAGGCCGGCCAGCTCAGCGTGCGCGAACGCGACCGGCGCTTCACGCCCGCGATCACCTCCGCCTTCGACATCGCGACCATGACGAGGCTCGCGGCGGGGCCCGCGTGGAGAAGCTTCTCAGGCGCCCAACAGGCCGCGGTCCGCGAAGCTTTCTCGCGCTTCCTGGTCGCCGACTATGCTCATCAGGTGACCGACTATTCGGGCGAGAGCTTTGTCGTCGATCCGGAGACGAGCGCGGAATCGCGCGGCGGCGGCGAAGTCGTCAAGACGAAGTTGCTCCAGCCAGGCGGCCGGACCGTGCAGATCAACTACCTCGTTCGCGGCGGCCGTGTGGTCGACGTCTACCTCAACGGAACCGTGAGCGACCTGGCGACGCGGCGCGACGAATTCGCATCGATCCTCGCCGGGGGCGGCGGCGCGGACGCCCTGGTCAAGACCTTGCGCGAGCGGACCGCGACCCTGTTGGGGGGCTAGCCCGTCGACCCCAACGGCGCGACGCCCTTGCCGCCATCCGCCGCCAACGTTCTCATCGTGTGCGGACTGAAGCGCGAGGCGGCGATTCTCGCCGGCCCGGGGCGCGCGACCTTATGCGGCGACGCGCCAGCTTTGCGCGCGAAGCTCGCCGAGGCCGCGGGCTGGCGGCCCTTGCTGGTGATCAGCTGGGGCGTCTGCGGGGGGCTTGATCCGAGGCTTCGTCCCGGCGACCTCATTCTCGGCGCGGAAGTCGTCTCGGACGGCCGCGTGGTAGCAACCGACCAAGCCCTCACCTCGTCTCTTGCCCGGGGCCTCGCCCCCGCCGCGACGCGTATCGCCGTCCAGCGCATGGCGGGCGCCGCCGCTCCAGTCTTGACCGCCGACGCGAAATCGGAACTGCGCCGCGCGACTGGCGCCGCGGGGGTCGACATGGAGAGCCTGACCGCGGGCGGGTTTGCGGCGGAGCGGCGGATCCCGTTCGCCATCCTGCGCGCCGTCGCCGACCCCGCCGAACGGAGCCTTCCGCCGCTTGCATTGAAGGCGGTGAGGCCCGATGGCCGGATCGACGCGATGGCCGTCATCGGAGGCCTTGTCCGCTCTCCCGGCCAGTTTACCGGGCTCTGCGCAACCGGGCTCGACGCCCAGGCGGCCTTCCGGGCGCTAAACCGCTGTCGCGGCTTTCTTCTTCGCCTTTTCCTCGGCCTCGGACCTGCGGATTTCTGACAGCTTCTGGGCGACGTTCTTGTCGAAAACGTACTGAGCCTCGCGCTGGCTTCCGAGCGGGATGTCCGGGGCCATCGGGCCTTCCGTCCTCACCCCCATGAGAGCGACGCGCGCCGCCTTCCATGGCTTCTTCACCGCATCTTGAACCGCGGTCGCCTCGAAACCGCTGTGGACCATGCAGTCGGCGCATTTCTCATAATTGCCAACCCCGTAGGCGTCCCAGTCGGTCTCCTCCATCAGCTCCTTGAAGGTCTTGGCGTAACCTTCGCCGAGCAGGTAGCAGGGGCGCTGCCAGCCGAAAATGGTGCGGGTCGGGTTGGCCCAGGGCGTGCAATGATAGGTCTGGTTGCCGGCCAGGAAATCGAGAAACAGCGACGACTGGTTGAACGCCCATTTCCGGGCGCCGTTCCCGCGACGGAATACGGCCCGGAAAAGCTCCTTCGTTGTCGAGCGGTGGAGAAAATGCTTCTGGTCGGGAGCGCGTTCGTAGGCGTAGCCGGGGGAAACGGTGATGCCGTCGACGCCAATCTTGGTCACGTCGTCGAAGAACGCCGCCACACGCTCGGGGTCCGCGTCGTTGAAGAAGGTGCAATTGATGGTGACGCGGAAGCCCTTCGATTTGGCCAGTCTGAGCGCGGCGACGGCGCGGTCGTAGACGCCCTCCTGGCAGACCGACTTGTCATGCATCTCCTGGTCGCCGTCGAGATGGATCGACCAGGTGAAGTAGGGGCCGGGCTTGTATTGATCGATCTTCTTTTCCAGGAGCAGGGCATTGGTGCAGACAATCGCGAATTTCTTGCGGGCGACCACCCCCTCGACGATCTTCGCCAGGTCCTTGTGCAGGAGCGGCTCGCCGCCGGCCATGACCACAACGGGGGCGCCGCATTCATCGACCGAAGCCAGCGCGTCGTCGACCGAAATCCGCCTGTTGAGAATGGCGTCGGGATAGTCGATCTTGCCGCAGCCCGCGCAAGCGAGGTTGCACCGGAACAACGGCTCCAGCATCAGGACAAGCGGGTAGCGCTTGCGC
>DATGHB010000416.1:0-8368 GCA_035308265.1 Roseiarcus sp. | reverse complement strand
CGGACCAAGAAAACCCAAATGGGCACAGCGCGCCGGTCTTGCAGGCGCGGTCGCTGACCGCGCCTGCCGCGCTCCAAAGGGCTTTCGGAAGAACGCCCCGTCTACCGCGGGGCATGCCGAGCGCGGCTCCAATAGCCGTGCGCTCAACCCACAGCCTCAGCGGAAGCTCGCCGCGCCGCGAAGATTGAGATCGCGGATCTTCTTGCGCAGGGTGTTGCGGTTCAGGCCGAGAATCTCGGCCGCCTTGATCTGATTGCCGCCGGTCCAGGCGAGCGTGGCGGCGATCAGCGGCGCTTCGAGATCGCGCAGCGCCCGGTGATAGAGCCCGGCTTCCGGGCTCGCGCCGCCAAACGACCCGAAGAGCTCGGCGACGGCGCGCTCTATTGTCGCGCCGAAACCGTCGCCCGCGATTCCGGCGGCCGCCGGCGCAAGCCGTCGCCCTGCCTCGTCTCGCGCCGCCGGCAGCGGAGAAAGAGGCCCCGAGTAGGCGCTGAGTTCGGCCTCGATCAGAGCCTCCCCGATCACATCCTGCGGATAGAGCGCGGCGAGGCGGCGGGCGAGATTTTCAAGCTCGCGCACGTTTCCGGGCCACGGATAGCGGCGGAGGCGCTCCATCGCGGCTGGCTCGATCGTCTTGGCTGGAAGCCCCTCCGCGGAGCCGCGCTGGAAGAAGGCGCGCACCAGATCGGGAATGTCTTCGGAGCGTTCGCGCAACGGCGGAAGACGGATCGGCACGACGTTGAGGCGGAAAAACAGATCCTCGCGAAAAGCCCCTTGCTGGATCAGGAGGCGGAGGTCCTTGTTGGTCGCCGCGACGATCCTGACATTGGTTTTGATCGGCGTACGGCCGCCCACCGTCGTATATTCGCCCTGCTGAAGCACGCGAAGAAGCCGGGTTTGCGCCTCCATCGGCATGTCGCCGATCTCGTCGAGAAACAGGGTTCCCCCTTCCGCCTGTTCGAACCGGCCCATGGAGCGGCCGGCGGCGCCGGTGAAGGCGCCCTTCTCGTGCCCGAACAATTCGCTCTCGATGAGATCGCGTGGAATGGCGGCCATGTTGATGGCGACGAATGGCCCCGCCTTGCGCTTGCCGTAGTCGTGCAGCGCCTTCGCGACGAGTTCCTTGCCAGTGCCGGATTCGCCGGAGATCATCACCGTGAGATCGGTCTGCATGAGCCTGGCGAGAACCCGGAAAAGGTCCTGCATCGCCGGCGAGCGGCCGACGATCGGCATCGTCTCCGCCGGCGCCGCCGCCGCCTCGTCGCGCTTGAGCTTCGGTTCGGCGAGCGCGCGTCCCACGATCGCCACCAGTTCGCGCAAGTCGAAGGGCTTGGGCAGATATTCGTAGGCGCCGCGCTCGGAGGCCTTGATCGCGGTCATGAAGGTGTTCTGCGCACTCATGACCACTATCGGCAGATCGGGCCGCATCCGCCTGATGCGCGGCAGGAGGTCGAAAGCGTTGTCGTCGGGCATGACCACGTCGGTGATGACCAGATCGCCCTCGCCCGACGCCACCCATCGCCACAGACCCGCGACCGTTCCGGTCGAGCGGACCTCATAGCCCGCGCGGGTCAGCGCAGAAGTGAGAACGGTGCGGATCCCCGCATCGTCGTCGGCGATCAGAATATGCCCTGACGGCATTCCCGTTAGCTCCTTCGCTCCGGCGCCCGGCCTGTCGCGTCCGCCGCGGGACGATGCGTCTGCAATGGCATCAGCACGCGAAACGTCGTCCGGCGTGGATGCGATTCGCATTCGATGATGCCTCCGTGATCGCCGACCAGCTTGGCGACCAGTGCAAGACCCAGACCAGAGCCCTGGGCCTTGGTGGTCACGAAGGGATCGAACAGGTTGCCGAGGATCTCGGGCGCGATGCCCGGGCCATTGTCGCGAATGCAAATCTCGAGCGGCAGCGCCACGGGTTGGGCGTTCGGCGTCGTGCGCAGGCGCACCCCCAGCCGATAGGCGGTCGTCAGGCTAATCTCGCCATCAACGCTATCATCTCCAATGGCTTCGGCGGCGTTCTTGATAAGATTGAGGAATACCTGGATCAGCTGGTCGCGCGATCCGCGCACATGCGGCAGCGACGGATCATAGACTTCGGCAAAGCGGATGTGGCGGGCAAACCCGGCCTGAGCGAGCCTTTTGACATGGTCCAGCACGGCGTGAATGTTGAGGCTTTCCCATTGGGACGGCGTCGAATCGGCGAAGGACTGGACCCGATCGACCAGTTTGACGATCCGATCGGTTTCCTCGCAGATCAGTCGGGTCAGCGCCCGATCCTCGTCGCTCGCGTTCGCCTCCAAGAGCTGGGCCGCGCCACGGATGCCAGAGAGCGGATTCTTGATTTCGTGCGCCAGCATGAGCCCAAGCGCGGTGATCGAGCGCGCCGCGCTGCGATGCGTGAGCTGCCTGTCTATTTTCTCGGCAATCGCCCGTTCCTGCAGCATGATCGCAACAGCCTCGCCCGGCTGGGGCAATGGCGCGACGAACACGTCGACATCATTGCGATTTCCGATCCGGGACGTGGAAATATCGATCTTGTAGCCGTTGACGGTCGCTCGGTTGGCGAGCGCCTCGGCGATGAGCGCGAGAAGCGGCGAGTCGGCCGGAATGAGATCAGCGAGCCGCGAACGCACGAGGGTCACGCGCCCCATGTCGAAGAACGTCTCGGCCGCGACATTGACGTCGATTACCCTGCCCTCGGCGTCGACCGTGAGCAGCGGCTGGGCGAGCGCGTTCAAAACCTTTGCGGCGTCCACGCGCCCATGAGCGGCGTGCGCGGTCATGCCGCGAGCCTGGCCCCTTCATCATCAAAGGCGCGGGCGAGCAATCTCTGCGCCTTGGCGGGGTCTTCGCAGGTGACCAGTTCGCGCCGGAGCGTCTCGTCAGCACCCGCCTGGCGGGCGTAAGCGGCGAGATGCTTTCGCGAATGCCGAAGTCCGGCGCGGGGCCCGAGCTTGCCGACCAGCCAATCGAGGTGTTCGAGCGCCGCTTCCCGGCGCTCCTCCCGCCGAGGCGGCTCGAACGCGCCGTCGCCATCGAGGCCGCGCGCTATCGCGCCGACCAGCCAGGGCGCGCCGACCGCCGCGCGCCCGATCATCACGCCCGCCGCGCCGCACGAAGCGAGCATCGCGCGCGCGTCTTCCAGGCTCGCGCAATCGCCGTTGACAACGACCGGGATCGCGACCGCGCCGACCACCGCCCGGACGGCCGCCCAGTCCGCGCGCCCGTCATAGAACTGCGCCCGCGTGCGCCCGTGAACCGTCGCCATGAGCGCGCCCGCCCGTTCGGCCCGGCGCGCGAGTTCCGCCGCGTTCAGCGAGGATTGATCCCAGCCCAGGCGCATTTTGACGGTCACCGGAACCGGCGCCGCCTCGACCACCGCGGCGATGAGACGCTCGGCGTGGTCGAGGTCGCGCATCAGGGCCGCGCCGGCGAGGCAGCCGGACACCCGTCGCGCCGGGCAGCCCATGTTGAGGTCGATGAGGACGGCGCCCGCATCGGCCACCCGGCGCGCGGTCTCCGCCAGCGCCCGCGCCTCGCGGCCGACGAGCTGGACCGCGTGGGGCGCCAGTCCCTCGCCCTCGGCGCGCATCGAAGCCTCGGCGTCGCCTTCAAGAAAGGTCTCGGCCGCGACCATCTCGGAGAAGACGAGAGCAGCCCCGAAGCGGCGGGCAATCCGTCGCATCGCGAGGTCGCTCACGCCGGACATCGGGGCGAGCAGCGCCCGACCCTCGAGCCGGAGGGGTCCGATGGGGAGCGGAGGGGTTGTGCCTATAGATTGGGCGCCGGTCATTCTGCCTACAGTCTAGTCAGTCGCACCCGTGAAGGCAAACCGAAAACCACCCGGGGCGCCAATGCCCGGCCGCCAAAATCGCGACGAAAACAGTGGTCAGACAGGCGGCCGGGCGGCAATAGTCGGCTGCCCGCCCGGGCGGGCAATTCGGCGGCCTGACCGGGATTCATGTGTCCTGGCCTCCGGCGCAAGGCGCCGGCCGCCGGTTCGGGAGAGGCGCATGCGGACGATGATGGCGACAATCGTTGTCATCCTGTTCTGTTCGGCGACCTTGGCTGCGGACGCCGGCAGCCCCTCCGACTGCTCCGACCGCAATGCGCTCAACGACATATCGGTCGACGCACGGCTGGCCGCAATCAAATTCTACTACGCTGGACTTGTTCAGGGCCTTTCCGATCGAGAGCGCCGGGCGTGCTACGAAGTCCAAATTCTGAAGGACAGCAAGCTCGCGATCGTGAACAAGACGCTCGAACTGATCGAAGGCGATTGTCTGCCGATCGGGAGCGCGGCGCGGATCGCCGCGAAAAGCGCATGTCCGTAGTCCGCAAAGGGGTCCAGGCCTCCGCCTGAGGCCGGCGGGTTCTGCTAAAGCGGCCGCGGGCGAAAGCGGCAAACCGTCGACAGAGCCTCCTGCGGCCAAGGACGGCCAGGCCATTGGCCTCCGGGCCGCCGGGCAGGTTATGCGCGTCAACGGAATGCGTGACCGGCTCGAAACAGAAGAAGCCAGCCTTGTCCTAAGGCGAATAGAGGATATAGGTCGAGAGCGGCGGATCGGCCTCGATGACGAGCTCGAGGCTCCGCTCCGGCCAGAGAATTCTCGCCTGACCGTCCCAACCGAGGAAAGCGTTGTTGACCCAGCCGGCGGGAAGCGCGCGCGGCTCGGCGAAGTCCCATGCCGCGCGCGAGGCGACCGGCGCATCCCCGGCGGGCAGATGCTCATCCGTCTCCCGCACCATGCGCTCGGCCTTCGCCTTAAGCTGCGTCTGCGCGCCGCGCACGATCCAGGGGTGAACGCCAAGGCCGAAAGGCAGCGGCACGAGCCCGAGATTGCCGACGGAGAGGCGCATGGTCAGCGCGCCGCCGGTCAGCGAATAGGTCGCACGGGCTTCGTACCGGAACGGTCCGGGCCCCTCGGACGGAAGCGACAATTCGGCGCTCTCCGTCGTCGCACGCTCGATTGTCCATGAGCTCGAAAGGCCATTGCCGTGGATCGGGAAGCGCTCGCCTGCGACGTTGGGAGCGAGGGCGTGGAATTGCCCGTCGAAATGGAATCCGCCCCCCGAAATGCGGTTCGACCACGGGACGAGAATGTTCAAGGCGAGATCGAACGGCGCCGCGCTCGACAACTCGCGGCACGGGCGGAACAAGGGCGTCCGCCTGAACGGGGCGACAAGGTCATAAGCGGCGAGGCCGGCGCCCAAGGTCGGGACGATGACCGCCTCGGCGACGCCGTCGCTGATGGTGAGCGTCTTCACGGCCGCCACGGCCGCCACACGCGCGCAAGGCCGCCGGCGGTGTTATTCTTCACGATGATCGGCCGCATCTTCTGTTGATCTGCGCTGCGGGCCGCGGCGAACGGCAATCATCTCCGCAAGAATCGAAAGCGCGATCTCATCGGCTGAGATGGCCGAGATGTCGAGCCCGGCTGGAGCCTTGATCCTAGCCAGCGCGTCCTCGGACACGCCCTCGCCCGCGAGTTCGCGCTTGAGCGCCGCAGCCTTTCGGCGCGAGCCGACGAAGGCGCGATAGCGCGCCTCCATGCCCGCTGCGCTTTTCAGCGCGGCGCGGTCGCCGGCGCCCTGGGTCGAAACGACGACATAGGCCCCCTCGCCGGCCTCCTTCGGAGGCGACAGGCTTTCGAACCGGGAAACGCCAGGTTCGAATCGCCGGTGCTCCTCCGGCGCGGCGGCGACGGCCACCGCGAAGCCCCTCGCCGGCGCGAGGCCCCCGAGGGCTACGGCGACCGGAGAGGCGCCAAGGATCAAAAGCCGCGGGCTCGGTAAGACCGGCTCGACGAAGATGTCCATCGTTCCCTGGCTCGGACAGGAATTCCTGGCGTAGAAGACCCCGCCGCGCTCCTCGCCCGCCGCCGCCCCGAGTTCGGCGAGCGCGTCCTTGGGCGCAATCGAGACGAACCGCGACCGGCCGTCAGCCAGGCATTGGCGCGCCGCCTTGATGACCGCGGCGCGCGCGCACCCGCCGCCGATCCAGCCTTCCTCGATCGATCCGTCCGGGGCGATCAGGGCCTTGGCGCCCGCCTTCGCGGCGGTGACCGAGATCGTGCGAACGACCGTGGCGAGCGCGAACGCCTGGCCCCGGGCCTGACGCAGAGCCGCCTCTTCGATGACCTCCATCATATCCTCGCCAGATAAGGCTCGAGCGCCGCGAGGCTCTCTAGACTATGCGCGGGGGCGAACAGGTCGAGGTAGGGCAGCGCCGCCCGCATGCCTCGCGCGCTGGGCTCGAAGCCATCCCGGCCAGTCAGCGGATTGAGCCAGACGATGCGCTTGCAGCGCCGCCTCAATTCCCGCAATCCCGACGAGAGCAATTCCGGCGGCCCGGTGTCGTAGCCGTCCGACAGGATCATCACGCAGGTGCGCGAATGGATGACGCGCCTCGCGTGCGGGCGATTGAACGCCGACAGGCACTCGCCGATTTTCGTGCCGCCGCGGACGCCCGCCGCCATCAGCGCCAGCCGGTCGAGCGCGCGCGCGGGATCGCGCGCTCGGAGCGCCGATGACACGTGCGCAAGCCGGGTATGAAACAGGAACGCCTCGGATTCGCCAAAGGCCTGGGCAAGCGCATGCAGGAAGCGGGTGAAGAACGCGACGTAAGGCTCCATCGAGCCCGACGCGTCCAGAAGCGCGACCAGTCTCAGCGGCTTGATCTTGCGCCGGCGGAATTTGAGATCGATGGGTTCGCCGCCATGCGCGACGCTGAGTCTCATCGTCGCGCGCAAGTCGATCCGCCGGCCGCGCCGGCGGGCCCGCTCGCGGCGGGTGAGCCGCGCCCGCATCGCCCGCGCGAAACGTTGAGCAATCTCGGCCGCCCGGGCCCGCTCTTCGTCCCCCACGAACGCCGCGATGTCCTTCCTGAACAGCGCCTCCTGCGCTGACGCTCCGCCGCGCCGCCCCCCGCCTTCTGTTGAAGCGCCTTCAAAAGCCGGCGCCCCGCCGATTTGGCTCGGGGCCTGCGGCGGACCATGCGCGCCCGGGCCATAGTGGAACCGCCGGGGCGAACGGGCGGCGAGAGCCTCAACGTCGATCCTGACCGCGCGCTTGACGCCTCGCGCCCGCCAGAACGCGTCGAACAATTCATCGAAGCGGGCGAGCTCCGCCCGGCGCGACGCGAACAGGGCTTGCATCGCGGCGCGCAACCGTTCGGGCCTCCCGGCCATGGGGCTTACCATCAGCCGCGCCGCATCCTGCGCCTCCGCCTGCCCGGCGGCGAAGCCCGCGTCGCGCAACGTGGCGACGAACCCGGCAAGGCGCATGCGCATCGCGGGACCCAATCCGGGCGCTTCGTGACCGAAGCCATGCGCGCCCATCACGCGCCGCCCCTCATGCCACTCGGCCGACGAGCCGGCTCGTCGTCTCCGGGCTGATTGCGGCGCGATCCTCGCGCGTCTTCAAGAGCGCGATCAGCGTCGCATGGACAATCTCCGGCTCATCCCGCAGATCCTCGATCTCGAGACCGGCGAGGGTCGCCGCCCAGTCGAGCGTTTCGGCGACGCCGGGAACCTTCTTCAGGTCCTCCTTGCGCAACATTCCGACCATCCGCGCGATCTGCATGGCGAAATTCGCATCGAGGCTTGGCTGGCGATTGAGCAGAATCGCCGCCTCGCGATCGACGTCGGGAAAATCGAGATAATGATAGAGGCAGCGGCGCCTGAGCGCGTCCGACAGTTCGCGCGTCGCATTGGAGGTCAGAACGACGCGCGGGATCGACAGCGCCGCGATGACGCCGAATTCGGGGATCGTCACCTGGAAATCCGACAAAAGCTCGAGCAGGAACGCCTCGAACTCCTCGTCGGCGCGATCGACCTCGTCGACCAGCAGGACCGGCGGGACTTTCCGCCGGATGGCGGCGAGCAGCGGCCGCTCGAGCAGATAGGGTTCCGAAAAGATCTGCGCCTCGACCTCGGAGGCGCTGGCGCCTGACCCCTCGCGCGCCTTGATCGCCAAAAGCTGGCGCTGATAGTTCCATTCGTAGAGCGCCGAACTCGCGTCGAGCCCCTCGTAGCACTGCATGCGGATGAGCTCCGAGCCGTACACGGCGGCGAGCGCCTTGGCGACTTCCGTCTTGCCGACGCCCGCCTCGCCCTCGATAAGAAGCGGGCGCCTGAGGTAATCCATCATCCAGAGCGCGGTCGCGAGGTCGCGGTCGGCGACGTAGCCCACTTCCGCAAGACGCGCCGCGATGGTTTCGCGCGGGATGCGCCCGCCAGACCGCGTTTCCAGCGCGTTGTCGTCACGCATGAAGACCCAGTTTCTCCGCCGCCTGCCAGACGCGATAAGCGTCGTGGGGCATGGGAATGTGGGTCGAGCCGGCGAATTTGAACGCGTCGTTCAC
>DATGHB010000415.1:0-3321 GCA_035308265.1 Roseiarcus sp. | reverse complement strand
ATCATCGATCCCAGGGCGAAGCCGGCCTTGGATGCGAAGGGCAAGCCTATCGCGCCGAATGCGTCGGTGGTCGCCGGGCCAGTGGTTCCGGGGCCAGGCGCCGCGCCCGCCGCCGGCCCTGACGGGGGGCCGGGCGCTCCGGGCGCCTCCCCGGCCGACGCGACGGTGCTCGACGCCAACGGCGCCGAAACCAAGCTTGGCGCCGAGGCGGCCAGCGTCAGCCGCGAGCCTTCCGGCATCACCGGCGACGTGCAGGCGGCGAAGAGCTTCAGCGTGGGTCAGGGGCGAACGGTGGAATCGACCGGACCCGACGGGGTCAAACGGACGGTGCGGATAGTCGGGCCAGCGCTTTAGCGCGGCCGATCAGCGGCAGGAGATGGGCGAGGTCGGGCCCGGCCTCCCTGCCGGTCAGCGCCAGGCGCAGCGGGTGAAACAGCGCTCGCCCCTTGCGTCCGGTGGTTTCCTTGAGACGCGCTGTCCATTTTCCCCAGGTCGACTGGTCCCACGGGCCCTCCGGCGCGCAGGAAGCGGCGAGCCTGAGGTAATCGGCGTCCTCGACGATCGGCGCGACCTCGCCCTCAGCCACCTGCCGCCAGGCCGCCGCATCCTCGATGCGGGTGAGATTGTCGCGAACCGCGAGCCACAGGGCCTCGGCGCCCGGCCCGGCGACGCCGAGCGCGGAGAGGCGTTCGGCGACCGCCGCATAGGGCAGGCGGTGCAGCGTGCGCGCCGAAAGCGCCTCGAGCTCGGCTTCGTCGAAGCGGG
The DNA here is from genome assembly GCA_035308265.1 of Roseiarcus sp. Lineage (GTDB taxonomy): Bacteria > Pseudomonadota > Alphaproteobacteria > Rhizobiales > Beijerinckiaceae > Roseiarcus. The sequence continues at coordinate 2,556 of DATGHB010000415.1, read as the reverse complement.
CCGAGGCGCGCGAGAGCTGGGCGAGGTCGACGAGGCCGGCGAGCTCGTCGAGCGAGGCGACCGGACGGACCGCCTCGGCCGAACCGACCATGACCGCGAGCGCCGCCACCGCGAGCGGCTCGATTCCCTTGGTTCGCAACGCGGCGATCGAGAGCGCGCCGGAGCGCTTGGACAGCCCCCCTCCGTCGGCGTCGGTCAGGAGATTGTGATGGCCGAAGCGCGGGGCGGCCCCGGCGATCGCCTCGAAGATCTGGATTTGCACAGCGGTGTTGGTGACGTGATCCTCGCCGCGAATGACATGGGTCACGCCGAAGTCGATGTCGTCGATCACCGAGGGGAGCGTGTAGAGACAGGTTCCGTCCTCGCGGATGAGGACCGGATCGGAGAGCGAGGCGCAGTCGATGTGGCTTGGCCCACGGACCAGGTCGTCCCAGCGCACGACCTCATGCTCGAGGCGAAAACGCCAGTGCGGCTTGCGGCCGGAGGCTTCCAGCGCCGCCCGCTCGTCCGCCGTGAGCCGCAGGGCTGCGCGGTCGTAGATCGGGGGCAGCCCGCGCGCCTGCTGCAGCTTGCGGCGCCGCTCGAGCTCCTCCGCCGTCTCGTAGGCCGGATAGAGCCGGCCCAGATCTTTCAGCCTCGCCGCGGCGGCGGCGTAAGCCGCCATCCGCTCCGACTGGCGACGCACGAGGTCCGGCCGAATTCCGAGCCAGGCCAGATCCGCCTCGATGGCATCGGCGTATTCCGCCTTCGAGCGCTCGATGTCGGTGTCGTCGAAGCGCAGGATGAACGTTCCGCCCCGGCGAAAAGCGAACAGCCAGTTGAGGAGCGCGGTGCGGGCGTTGCCGATATGAATGCGTCCGGTCGGCGAGGGCGCGAACCGGACCACCGGATTTGAGGTCATCGGCCTTCATAGAAGCGTCGCGACACGCCCGCAATATGGTGTGACAAGGGCCCCTGATTCGGATAACCTGGATCCATGACCATCAGCGCCCTGGCGGCGGGGATTTGCTTGACCGGCGCGGGGCTTCATGGCCTGAGCGTCGCGCTGGCCGCGCGCCGGTGCAGGCGGCGGGCGGGGCCTCCAATGGCCCCGCCGAAGGACGCTCCGGGCGTCACGATCGTGCAACCCTTGTGCGGCGTCGAGACGTTCTCGCGCGAAACGCTGCGGTCGATCTTCGCGCTCGACTATCCGAGCTATGAGATCATCTTCTGCCTCGCCAGCGGCGACGATCCGATCGCGCCTCTGGTGCTGGGCGCGATCGCCGCCAATCCGGATCGCCCGGCGCGTCTTTTGATCGGCGATGACCGGATCAGCGCCAACCCCAAGCTCAACAATGTCGTCAAGGGGTGGAAGGCAGCGCGCCACGACTGGGTGATCATCGCCGATTCCAATGTGTTGATGCCGCGCGACTACATTCAGCGCCTGCTCGCGCGCTGGCGCGCCGACACCGGCATCGTCTGCGCCCCGCCGATCGGCTCCAGGCCGGAATCCTTCGCCTCCGAGATCGAGTGCGCCTTTCTCAACACTTATCAGGCGCGCTGGCAATATGCGGGCGAAGCCGCCGGCTATGGCTTCGCCCAGGGCAAGACGATGCTGTGGCGAAGGGAGACGCTGGAAAAGGGCGGCGGTATCGAGGCCTTGGGGGCGGAGATCGCCGAGGACGCGGCGGCGACCAAGCTCGTCAACGCGCAAGGGCTGAGCTGCCACCTCGTCGACCGGCCGTTCCAGCAGCCGCTCGGCCGGCGCCGTCTCAGGGACGTCTGGTCGCGGCAGCTTCGCTGGGCGCGGCTCAGGCGGGCGACCTTTCCGCTCTATTTCGCGCCGGAGATCCTGACCACCAGCCTGTTCACCCTGGCGGCGGCCGGCGTCGCCGCGCCGTTTCTGGGGGTGAACGTCGCCCTCGCCGTCGCCGCGGCGGCGGTCTTCTGGTACGGCTGCGAGGCGCTTCTCGCCTTCGCCGCCGGCTGGCCGCTCGGCTGGCGAATGCCGTTCGCCTGGATCATCCGCGACCTCCTCCTGCCCTTCCTGTGGGCGCGCGGCTGGACAGGGGCCAACGTCGTCTGGCGCGGCAATGCGATGAATGTCGAGGAAACGATGTTCGGCGAAGCCGAGTCCGAACCGCGGCCGCAAATCTGACCCGACACATTTGGCCTGGCTGGCGAGCGATTGGCCTAACTTCCGCTCAACTGATGCGTTAGCGTTTGAGGAGACTGGGGCTGGCGCTCGTATTAGCGGGGTCGCCGAAGCCTCGCGAGTGGACACCGAAAGGTCCGGTGGCGCGGGGAGGAGGTCGAGATGCAGTTGAGCGAGGAAGTGCGCGGGCGCGTTTTGAACGCCCTCCATTGGGACCTGGCGATCCCCAGGGACCGGTTGAACGTCGCGGTCGAAAACGGCTGGGTGACGGTTTCCGGAATTGTGGACCTGCCCTACCAGAAAACCTGCGCCGAGTCTGACGCGCGAAGCGTTCCGGGCGTGGTTGGGGTCACCAACCTGATCCGGCTGGCCGTCATTCGGGAGACGACGCCGCAGGCCGAAGAGGCGGCGCAAGGCCGTCA
>DATGHB010000414.1:0-21390 GCA_035308265.1 Roseiarcus sp. | reverse complement strand
GGCGCGGCGTCCCTGTTCGGTCTGCCGTTGACCTTGCCGGGCGCGGCTTCCGCGCCTGAAGCCTCGCCGACCTATCTGCCGCCGGACGCCGATCCCAACTATTCGACTCCGGGAGGCTTCGACGAAGACGTCGACATGACCCGCACCACCCGCAAGGAGGTCAAGGATCCGACCGGCGAACCGGCGGGCACCGTCACCATCAACACCCGCGAACGCAAGCTCTATCTGTCGCTCGGCGGCGGGCGGGCGCTGCAATACGGGATCGGCGTCGGCCGCCAGGGCTTCGCCTGGAAGGGCAAGGCCGAGATCGGGCGAAAGGCGTTCTGGCCCGGCTGGACGCCGCCGCCGGAAATGATCGACCGGCAGCCGGATCTGCCGCGGCACATGGACGGCGGGATGGAGAACCCGCTCGGCGCGCGCGCTCTCTACCTGTTCGAGGGCGCCAAAGACACGCTGTTCCGCATCCACGGGACCAATGAGCCCAATTCGATCGGCAAGGCGGTATCGTCCGGATGCATCCGGATGATGGACGCCGACGTGATCGACCTCTATGGGCGGGTCGCGAAGGGGACGCCGGTCGTCGTTTTGTGAGCCGAGCTCGCCCAGCCCATACTCGAGGCCATGAAGGCCTTCGCCGCGCTCTACCGAAAGCTCGATTCGGCGACCTCGACCCGCGCCAAGCAGGCGGCGATGGTCGAGGCCTTCGCCGCGGCGAAAGCCGATCCCGCGCAATGGGCGAGCGCGGCCTGGGCGGTCTATTTCCTGAGCGGCGGCAAGCCGCGCCAGACCGCGCCGACCCGGCTTCTCTGGCGCCTCGCCGTCGAAGGCTCGGGCTATCCCGAATGGCTCATCGGCGAATGCTATGGCGCGGTCGGCGACCTCGCCGAGATGCTCACGCTCATTCTGCCTGAAGGCGCGGGCGGCGAAGAGGTTTCGCTCGACGCGTGGATGCGCGAACGCCTCATTCCGCTGCCCTCGCTCGACGAGGAGGAGCGCTACGCGCGGCTCAGGCGATGGGCAGGCGAACTGCCCACGCATGAGCGCCTCGCCTTCTTCAAGCTCATCACCGGAGAATTGCGGGTCGGCGTGTCGCGATTGCAGGTGGTGAAGGCGCTGGCCGAGGTCGCGGGCGTCGACGAAGCGCGCATGGCGCAAAGGCTCATCGGCTACGCCCAGGCGCGGCGGATCCCGACGGCCGAGGACTTTGAGGCCCTGATCGGCGAGGTTCTGCACGCGGAAGCCGAGAAGCTCGACGCGGGCAAGCCCTATCCGTTCTATCTCGCACAATCGTGGAGCCGGCCAGTCGCCGAGATGCTGCCGACGCTCGGCCCGTCCTCGGACTGGATCGTCGAATGGAAATACGACGGCATCCGCGCGCAGCTTCTCAAGCGGGGCGACGCCTGGCGCTTGTGGTCGCGCGGCGAAGAGCTGATTTCCGACGCCTATCCCGATCTTGAGCCGCTGGCGCGCGCGCTGCCCGCCGGCGTCGCGCTCGACGGCGAGCTGGTGGTCCTGAGCCCGCCGGAAGCGGACTATGAGGCGGATTCGCTCGACGGCCTCGCCCTGTTCGCGAGCCTGCAGCACAGGCTCGGGCGCAAGGCGGTCAGCGAGAAGACGCTGCGCGAACTGCCGGTCGCCTTTGTCGCCTACGACCTTCTGGAGAGCGAGGGCCGCGACATCCGGGGCGAGCCGCAGCATCGGCGCCGCGCTCTGCTCGAAGCCATCGTCAACCGGCTGTTCGCGGAGGCCAGGGCGCGGGCCATGCGCCTGCCGCTTCGCTTGAGCCCGACGGTGTCCGTCGATACGTGGGAGGAGCTGGCGACAAAGCGCGACGAGGCGCGCGCGCTCCGGCGCGAGGGGCTGATGCTGAAGGCCCGCGAGGGCGCTTATGGGATCGGCCGCCGCAAGGGCGACGACCGCACGGATGTGTGGTGGAAGTGGAAGCTCGACCCGATGAGCGTCGACGCCGTCGTAATCTACGCCGAGCGCGGACACGGCCGCCGCTCCGGCGTCTTCACCGATTACACCTTCGCCGTCTGGAGCGCCGGCGAGGGGGAGCCTGCGCGCGAGCTGGTGCCGTTCGCCAAGGCCTATTCGGGGCTCACCGACGCCGAAATTCGCGAGATGGACGCCATCGTTCGCCGCACCACCGTCGAGACCTTTGGCCCGGTCCGAAGCCTAACGCCGACGCAGGTGTTCGAGCTTGGCTTCGAGGGCATCGCGCCGAGCAGGCGCCACAGGAGCGGCGTCGCCGTCCGCTTCCCTCGCATGCTGCGCTGGCGGCGCGACAAGCCAGTCGCCGAGGCCGACACGCTGGAGGCGCTGAAAGCGCTGCTCATGGGGCAGGGCGGATGAAGGCGGCGCCCTCACCCGTCCCTGTCGCCCCCGCCCTGAACATTCTCGCCGATCGAGAACGCGCAGATGCGCGAGAGCTGCGTGTAGGAGAGGCCCGTCTCTTTCGCCCACGCGTTGAACTGCTCCTGAATCAGGCCAAGATCGCGCTTCGAGGTCGGCGCCTCGGCGATGTCGAGGCCCGCCGAGCGCAGGCAGGCGACCACGTCCTTCGAGGTCACGAAGGCGTCGTAGCCGAGGAACCTCAGCAGCATCTGCCCGGAATTGCCGCCGAGCCGGCTGCCGCGCCTGGACAGAACATCGAGCAACCCGGCCTCGTCGGATGGCGGCCAGTCGGCGAGGAAGGCGCCGAACGAGCCATGCTCCTTCGCCACATCGAGGACGAAGCGCGCGTTCGTGCGCACCGAGGCGATCTTCGCGCCGTTGCGGACGATGCGGGCGTCCGTGACGAGCTTGTCCCAGAACTCGTCGGGTTCGAAGGCCAGCCGCCTGGGCTCGAAGCCGAGAAACGCCTCCTCGAACCCGGGCCACTTCGATTCAATCACGCTCCAGGCGAAGCCGGCGGAGAAAACGCGCCTGGTCATCTCCGCGAGTGCGCGGTCGTCGCGAAGCACGCGCAGAGCCTTCGGGTCCGGTCTCTCCGGCAAGAGGCGGGCGAGCGCCGCGGCGCCGCCCTTGCGCTTCTCGGCCCGGGCGCGAATGGTCTTGAATGCGATCAAGCGCGTGCCTCGCTTTCTGAGGCGCGAGAGTAGGCGCGGCCGTTTTTGCGCGCAATCGCCGTCACGCTACGCTCATTCACATGAGATTTGTCTTGGCCGAAGGAGCGAGAATTCCTAGCCTGTCGCCGATCCCTCGAGCCGCGCCGCCCGCCGCCGCGCGCTCAACCATCCTCCAGCGTGGAGAGCCCCTTGATCCGCTTCTATTTCAACCTCGCGCCCAATCCGATGAAGATCGCTCTGATGCTCGAGGAACTCGGGCTGCCCTACGAAGCCATTCCCGTCGACACCGCCAGGGGCGAGCAGCACGCGCCCGCCTTTCGCGCCATCAATCCGAACGGCAAGGTTCCGGCGATCGTCGATGACGAGGGTCCGGGCGGGCGCGAGGCGCGGGTGTTCGATTCGAGCGCGATCCTGCTCTACCTCGGCGAAAAGACCGGGCGCTTCATCGGGAGCGCCGGGGACCGGCCGGAGCTCCTGTCGTGGCTGTTCTTCATCGCCACCGGGCTCGGTCCCTTTTCAGGTCAGGCGGTGCATTTCCAGCACGCGGCGCCGGAAAAGCTTCCCTACGCTGTGAACCGGTATCGGCGCGAGATCGAACGCCACTACCGCGTGCTCGACCGGCATCTCGCCGGTCGCGATTTCATCCTTGGCCGGGACTATTCGATCGCCGACATGTCGGCCTGGGGCTGGCTCACCCGCGCTTCGCGCGTGCTGCCCGGAGCGGACGACCCGCTCGCGGGCTTCCCGAATCTGAAACGCCTGTTCGAGGCGGTTGACGCCCGCCCGGCGGCGGCGCGGGCCAAGGCGCTCGGCAAGGATTATCGTTTCAAGACGGAGGTCGACGAGGAGACGAAGCGCGCCATGTACCCGTCGAACTATCCTGAGATCGCGATGTGACCTAATAGCCGAGAGCCCCGACGTAGCTCAGTCGCCGCCAGGCGCCGTTAGCCTGCGGGTCGCCGTCGAACACGATCTGATCCGCCCACATGCGCGCCGCCTCGCGCTGCGCCGCGGCGCCCACCGTCCAGGCAAGGATTGGCGCGCCGGTCAATTCCTTGACCAGGAACGGGATCTTGTGGGGCAGGTCGTCGACGCTCCAGCTGAGAAAGTCTGGGCGGGCGAGGTCGTAGTGGTCGAAGTCCGTCCAGTCGCGCTTCTGGTCAGGCTTAAGCGCATCCCAGGCCGGATCGTCGTATTGAGCCTGCGCCAGAAGGCCGACCGGGCAGGGCGCTCCTGAACGCATATGCGGGCGGCGCAGGCGCAGGTAGGCGGCGAGATCGTGGTCGAAGCTCTTGAACGCGAGCGGGCCGTCGTAAGCGCAAGCGAGCGCGGCGGCCCGGTCGGCGATGCGCCAGTCGCCGTCGAACCGGCTCTTGATCTCGCAGACGATCGGCGTCCGGCCGGCGACCGCGTCGAGAAACGCGGCGAAGGCCGGCGGCGGCTCGCCCGAGCCGTTGATCCGGACTCTCGCGATCTCGGCCGCGCTGAGGCTCGAGAGCTGGCCCGAGGCGTCGGTCAGACGATCGAGGGTTTCGTCATGGAAAACAATCGCTTCGCCGTCGGCGCTCAGCTGGATGTCGCATTCGATGGCGAAGCCGCCGTCAATCGCCGCCTCCGCCGCCCGGAGCGTATTCTCGATGACGCCCCTCGCGTCGTCGTGCAGGCCGCGATGAGCGATCGGCCGCTCGATGAGCCAGGCGGGAGCGTTGACCGGCGTCAATCCGCAATCTCGAACACGGCCTCGATCGCGGCCAGCGCATTGAGCGGCAGATGCGACGCCCCGCTCGTCATGCGCGCATGGCGGCCCCTGTCTCCGAACAGTTCGGCGATCAGGTTGGAGGCGCCGTTCATCGCCTGTGGCAGGGCGTCGAAGCTCGATTCGACGTTGAAGAACCCGCCGAGCCGTACGACCTGCTTGACACAGTCGAGGTCGCCGAGCGCCGCATGCGCCTGCGCAAGGACGTTGATGACGCAGAGCCGGGCCGCCTCCCGCGCCGCCTCGATTTCGGAATTGGGCGCGAGCTTGCCCTGATGGCGCTCGGAGAGCTTCCCGTCCGGCCCGAACGGCAGCTGGCCGGAGACGAACAGAAGCGATCCCGTCCGCACGAACGGGGCGTAGTTCGCGGCCGGGGCCGCGGGCGTGGGTAGAACGACGCCCATCTCCTTCAGGCGCTTGGCGGTCTGGCTCATGGAGGCGCGGAACTCCTCTGGCCGGCGGCGGCCCGCGTGGGCTTTCGAATGCTGTCGGCTTTACGAGGCTCGCCTATGTCGCTTCTCCCGCGATGGCAAGCTTGTTTTTGCTTGTCCGCGCGCTTAGGTTTGGGTGAAAGAGAGGATGCGCCGGCGGCGTTAAGGCCGCGCGTCGCGGAATGGGATAACCGCCATGGGTAGCTTGAGCATTTGGCACTGGATGTTGTTTGGCGCGGTTGCGCTTTTGCTGTTCGGCGGCAAGGGCAAGATTTCGGACCTCATGGGCGATGTCGCCAAGGGCGTGAAATCGTTCAAGAAAGGCCTTGCGGACGACGACGAGGCGCCCAAGACCGCCGAGGCCGCCCCGCGGACCATCGAGAACCGTGTGGGCGTCGACGCCAACGACGTTCACAAAGTCGGCTGAGCGCGCTTCTTAAAGCCGGGGAAACGTCCGCCAGCAGGGGTGGCCCGGCGCGGTTCATGGGTCGCCGGGCGCGATTGAGCCATGTTCGATCTTGACATCAGCAAGATGATCATTGTCGGCATCGTCGCTTTGGCGGTGATTCCGCCGAAGGACCTGCCGCGGGTGATGCGCACCGTCGGCCAGACGATTGGCCGCATGCGGCGCATGGCGGCCGAATTCCAGGGTCAGTTCATGGAGGCCATGCGCGAGGTCGAGCGCGAGGCCGACCTCGAAAGCGTGAAGAAAGAATTTCAGGCGATCAACGACCAGGCCAAGATCGACACCAGCTTCGACCCGGTCGGCATGGTGCGCGACGACATCACGAAGGCCGCCGAGGCCCCCGCCGGCGCGGAGGCCGCCAAGCCCGACCCCGTCGAACCCGGCAACTCTGAAATCGGCAAGTCTGAAATCGGCAAGTCTGAAATAGCGCTGATCGGCCCGGAGCCGGCTGAAGCCGCGGTTCCGGCCGAGACGGCGCCGGAGCCCGAGGCGTCCGCGCTCCGGAGAAGCGCGGCGGAATGAGCCAGGAGGACATCGACGCCACCAAGGCGCCGCTGATGGATCACCTGATCGAGCTGCGCGCTCGCATCATCCGGTCGCTCTACGCCTTTCTCGCTGCGTTCATCGTCTGCTTCTACTTTTCCCGCCACATCTACAACATTCTTACCTACCCTTACGTGCGGGTTGTCGGGCCGGAAAAGGCGACGCTGATCGCCACTCATTTTCTCGAACAGTTCTACACCAACATCCGGCTCAGCATGTTCGGGGCGGCCGTCATCGCCTTTCCGGTCATCGCCGTTCAGATCTACAAATTCATCGCGCCCGGCCTCTACCGCAACGAGCGCCAGGCCTTTCTGCCCTATCTGATTGCGACCCCGATCTTCTTCCTGTTCGGCGCGGCCCTTGTCTATTTCGCGGTCATGCCGCTGCTCATCCGCTTTTCAGTGTCGCTGCAGCAGGTCAACGTGCCGGGCGAGGCGACGATCGAGCTCCTGCCCAAGGTGAACGAGTATCTGTCGCTCATCATGACGCTCATCTTCGCCTTTGGGATCGCCTTCCAGCTGCCTGTCATCCTGACCCTTCTCGGTCATGTCGGCATCGTCGACTCGGCCTACCTCATAAGGATGCGGCGCTATGCGATCGTGGCGGTGGTGGGGATCGCGGCGATTCTCACGCCCCCCGACCTCCTCTCCATGACCTCGCTCGCCCTTCCGATGCTCGCCCTCTATGAGGGGTCGGTGATCGCGGTCAAATGGGTCGAGAAGCGCCGCGGGCGAGCGCAGGGCGCGGCGAACAGCGCCGCCACTTGAGCGGCTCGATCCCGCTCATGTCGGCGCGAGCGAGGGCAGGTTTAGATGCTGCTCGACACGCCGCACGCGCGCCTCGAGCTCGCTGATGAGCACCCCGTGGCCGATGACGGAGGTGTGGTATTCAATCACCGCGCGGCGGAGCCCCACGATCTGCTCGCTGATCTCCTTGCGGGTCGAGAGGAGGTCGGCGGCGACATCGGCCCGCAGGGTGTGCATGTCGGACTTCGTGGCGAAGTCCGCGCGAATCTGGCCGATGTCCGACCGAACATCGCCGAGTTCGGCGCGCATCTCGCGCAAGATCTGCAGAATGAGGCTCTCAGGTTCGCTCATCGCGCGATCCTAGCAGCGTCGCGAAGCCCTGTCAGCGGGCAGGGGAGGGCCTATCGAGGCGCTCGTCTCACGGTCCGTCCATTTCATCACGCCGTCCGGCGTGGTAATTTAAGGTTCCTTGATATGTCGCGGGATGTTGAGGCAAGAACCGGCATCTGATCTTCGACAATCCTGCTTTGGGGCGATTGCAGGGGCCGCGCGCAACCATTGGTTAGGGCCATCAGGCGAAACTCGCCGGAAACGAGCGGATCGCTCGGCAAGGCTTTTTGAGGATTCGCGAGAATGATCGTCGTCACCACCGAAGCCGTCGCCGGTCACCGCACCGTCGAGACGCTTGGACAATGCTTCGGGGTCGTCGTGCGCAGCCGCGGGCTCGGCGGCAACATCATGGCGGGTTTGCGCACCATCGTCGGCGGCGAAATTCACGAATACACGCGCCTGCTCGAGGAGGCGCGCCGCCACGCCCTCGACCGGCTGGTTCAGAACGCGACCGCGATGGGGGCCAACGCGGTTCTCATGATGCGCTACGACAGCGCGGAGATCGGCAATACGATGAGCGAAATCGTCGCCTACGGCACCGCCGCCGTGATCGAACCCATTCCATGATGCGTTTCTTCCCCCTGTTCCCTCTCGGGGTCTTCCTTGCGCTCATTCTGATCTGGTTCTGTTTCCGTAATGGGGGCTACAAGCGCCGCCCCCTCGACGCTCCGCCCGGACCCGACTTCCGTTTCACCGGCGAGCGCTTCCTCGATCCGCCGACCGGCGAGATGGTGGAAGTCTGGCATTGCCCGAGAACCGGCGAGCGCGCCTATGTCCGGGCGCGGCGGGGCTGAAGGCGCGAAGGCGCTTGCACATCACATAAGTCTGTGCTTATCTGATGCCCATGGAGAGCGACGACATTTTCCGGGCCTTGGCGGATCCGACCCGTCGCAGCGTGTTCGAAAAGCTCGCTTTCGGCGCCATGAACGCGAGCGAACTGAGGCGGGGGATTGCGATCAGCCAGCCTGCGATGTCCCAGCATCTGGCTGTCCTGCGCTCCGCCGGGCTGGTCAGCGAGCGCCGGGACGGCCGCTTCGTCAACTACGAAGTGGACCCTGAGGGCCTCGTCCGGATCGGTGAGTGGCTCGCCCGCTATCGGGCCTATTGGCCGCGCCGGATCGACGACCTCAAGGCGCTTTTGAAGGACATGGACCAATGAGCGACATCACGGGCGAGGCGCGCGAGGACCAGGAGAAGGGCGAAATCGCGCTCGAGGTCGAGCTCGACGCTTCGCCCGAAAAGGTCTGGCGGGCCATCTCCGTTCCCGCCTTTCGCGAGCGATGGCTGCCTCAGGCCGACCTGGCCGGGGGAGAGCCCATCGCCTCCGTTCCCGGTGTCGAGATCCGCTACCGGATGCGGGAGGACGGCGCTCCCTTCAGGGACAGCACGGTCACGTTCCGGATCGGGCCGGCGCCCCGGGGCGGCACGCTGTTCCGGGTCATCCACCGGATCGGGTCCAGCGGGAGCGGGGCGAACGACAACCTTCGCCCGGCGAGCCTCGCGGCTTAAGAGCGGCCGGAAACCAGTCAATCTCCACCCATGCAGGAATCGCCGTCATGCGCGACACGATGCAGCTCGTCCCCATGGTCCTCGAACAGTCGAGCCGCGGCGAGCGGTCCTTCGACATCTTTTCCCGCCTGCTTCGGGAGCGGATCGTCTTTCTCACCGGCGAGGTCAACGACCAGATGGCCTCGCTGGTCTGCGCGCAACTCTTGTTCCTCGAGGCCGAGAACCCGAAGAAGCCGATCGACCTTTACATCAACTCCTACGGCGGCATGGTGACCAGCGGGCTGGCGATGTACGACACGATGCAGTTCATCAAGGCGCCCGTTCGCACCCTTTGCGTCGGGACCGCCCGGTCGATGGGGTCGTTTCTCCTGATGGCGGGCGAACCCGGCGAGCGCGCGGCGCTGCCCAACGCCAGCCTCCACGTCCATCAGCCGCTCGGCGGGTTCCAGGGGCAGGCGTCCGACATCCTCATCCAGGCCGAGGACATGGCCGAGACCAAGAAACGGATCACCCGCCTCTACGCCAGGCATTGCGGCCGAACCTACGAGGAGGTCGAGCGCACCCTAGACCGCGACCATTTCATGAATGCGGAACGCGCGCGCGACTGGGGCCTGATCGACCGCGTCCTCGCGACCCGCGGCGAAGCGGAGCTCCTGCTCGGCGGGCCCATCCCGGCTCCGTGAGCCGGGGCGTCCTGATCACGCGTCGCGTAAGGCCAATGGCGCTCGGATCGGTGGCGAAGCAAAAGTTCTGCCGCAAAAAATCCTCATGGCGCCGCTAAGCGCCCATCCCGGAACGGACGAAGGACCGCCGGAGGCGCTCAACGGAAGGACGTCGATTTGAATTCAGAGAACTCTGCCACGCCCACGGAAACCGGCCGACCGGACCACATTTCCGAGTCATCGGCCGCGCGACCTTCGGGATCGGGGGCGGCCGCTCCGGCGGCTACCCCGGACGCCGCCGCCGCCCGGGATGAGGGCCCGGCGCGCATTGCGCATCTCGCTGAGCCTTCCGCCGAGGCCGGAGAAAGCCTTCCGGCCGCGACGACCGGCAAAGACCATGAAGCTCGCGGCTTCTCGGCCGCGGTCGCGTCGTTCGACGGGGCGGCGGTCGATCCTCTCAAAGAGGCGTCGGCTGCCCTCGACGACAGGGACTATGCGACCGCCCAGCGTCTTTTTGCGGCGATCGGACGGAAAGACTTCGCGGAAGCGATCAAGGACGCCCTGGCGGCCCTCGATCGTAAGGATTATGCGACCGCTCAGCGGCTCTTCGAGGCGCTCGGCGACAAAGGCGCAGCCGCCCCGCAGGCGAAGCGATCGGCGCCGGCCGGTCCTGCGTCCCCGATCCCCCCGGCGCCGGCAGGGGATCCAGCGGCGTCCGATTCCCGGAGCCAGGCCCCACAGAAACCCGTCACATCGCCGCCCGAAGTTGTTCCGTTCGCGGATGCGGCCTATCGCCGGCCTCCGCCCCAGGCGGAAAAGGCCAAATCGCGCCGCCTCAAGCCGCTTTTGGCTGGAACCGGCCTGGCGCTGCTGGCGGTCCTCGGCGGATCGGCCATCTATGGTTCGCCGCTCAACTGGACGTTCCCCACCACAAAAACCCAGGTGATCTCGGGTCTTTCTTCGGCCGCCGATGTCCTCAAGGCGGACCTGGCGGCGATCACCGGCCAGAGCGCGCGCGAGGGGGCGCGGTCCGCGACACCCGACCTCAGCGCCTCGCTCACACAGCTGAGCGTCCGGCTCGACCGGATCGAGCGCGAGGACGGAGCGCGTCTGGACAAGCTCAGCGAGCGCGACCAGGATTCCTCCTCGAGACTTGCCGACATCGCGGCGAGGCTCGACAAGCTGGAGACAAAAGCCGCCTTGCCGGCCGCGCCTGCCCCGGAATCCGCCGATGTCGTCGCGAGGCTCGACAAACTGGAGAAGAAGGTCGCCGTCGCGGCCGCGCCGGCCGCGGAAATTGCCGGTCTCACGACAAGGCTCAGCAAGCTGGAGAAGAGAGCCGCCCTCACGGGCCCAGGTTCGGCCAATCCCCTCCCGCCTGTCGCGCCGAAACGATCGTCGCCGGAAGCTTCCGCCCCGAATGAAACAGCCAGATTCGACGGCCAAGGGCCCTTGCTCCGGGACTATAGCGTCGAGAATGTGCGGGACGGCGTCGCGGTGGTTGACAGTCGCTATGGCCAGCAGGAGGTCGCGCTCGGAGATTCTGTCCCCGGCGCGGGGCGGGTCTTGCGGATTGAGAAACGGGGCGGCGACTGGTTCGTCCTGACCAGCCGCGGCGTCATCGCGAGCGGTCCGGCGCCCTGACAAGCGGCCACTCATTCCTCATCCGGCCCCCGCCTCCATGAGACGCGCGGCGTAGCGGGCCATCTGGTCGACCTCGATATTGACCTTGTCGCCCGCCCTGCGCTCGCCCCAGGTCGTCACCTTCAGCGTGTGCGGGATCAGGAGAACCTCGAACGCATCGCCGTCGACCGCGTTCACGGTGAGCGATGTCCCGTCGAGCGCGACCGAGCCCTTGACGGCTATGAACCTCGCCAGAGGCTTCGGCGCGCGGACAAGAAAATGCGCCATGCCGTCAAAATCGCGCCGGGAGAGGATTTCCGCGATCCCGTCGACATGGCCGCTCACCAGATGGCCGCCGAGTTCGTCGCCGACCTTGAGCGAGCGCTCGAGGTTGATGCGCCGCCCGGCCCGCCATTCTCCCAGCGTTGTCACCGCCAGCGTCTCGGCGCCAACGTCGAAGGCGATCGCCGAACCGCCTTTGCGCGGCTCGACGTCGACGACGGTCAGGCAGGCGCCGGAATTGGCGATCGAGGCGCCAACGGGAATCGTCCCCGCCTCGTAAGCGCTCGCGAGCTTGAGCCGCCTGAGCTCGCCGGACGGCGCAATATCAATGAGTTGCCCGACATCGCTTATAATCCCAGTGAACATCCGAAACCCTTCGCCCGCGCCCCCGGGACTGTTTGACCCGCGACCCATTCCCGTCATATGGCGTCCCGGCGCGGTCGGAACGGGAATTCCGTCCTCGAGCAAGACCGCCCGGCGGCCTCCTCATATTGGTTGAAAACTCAGTTCGGAATGCATGATATATTTACTTTTGTTATAACAAAAATTACATTCAGGCCATGTCGACCGAGACGTCCAGCACTTGGTTTCGCGAAGCGCCCGATTCGCGCTCGAAAATGTATTGGCTGGACATCGACGTCACCTTCGGTGACATCACCCGCCAGCAGCAAATCATAGCCAGTCGTCTGATGGTTCGCCGGCCGCCGCCGGCCTTTCAGTATTCCATCCTCCACGGTGTTGGAACGGTCGCCAACGCACTGTCTGTCGGCGATGCGGCGAAAAGCTTCGATCGTTTCAAGGTCGATGTCTCCGCCCTTGAAACAAGCGACGACGAGTCTGGACTTCCTGAACTGCACCGCTCGGCCAGGATGGTTTGGAATGACGTGGATGTTTACTTGCCGCGTTTGCAAATCCGCGTGCAGACGAAGATGCTGCGGCACCTGGTCGAGCTTTACGTGACCAAACGCATCGACACGGTGCTCATGTCGATGAAAATCGAAGTCGAGCGGCAGGCGTTTCTGGAGATGAACGCAAATTCTCAACTGCTGCCCATCCTGGACAACGACGGACGTCTCTACTTCCGCCGGACTCTTTGCGAGCTCCTGTCCGTGCGCGCTTCGCTGGCCAGCGAGGCGAAGCCGTCCTGAGCAGGGTGCTTTTGGAGAGCGGTTTATACAACATCTCCTACATGTTGTTAATCGCGCGCCTCGAGTCCGGATGCGCCCGGGGGTGTGAAAAGTGGACAGGTTTCGGCGCCTAACCCCTTGAACAGGCTTGGTCGGCGCCAAAACCGCTAGGGGAAGGCGCTACACCTTCACCCGCTCCCAGAGCCGCAGCGTGTCCGGCCCATAGGCGGCCATGTCGACAGGCCGATAGCGCGATCCGTCGGCCAGCGCCGCGCGGGCCTCAGCGTCGAGCGCCGGGACGCCCGGCCGGCCAAGCGGTCTCTCCGCCGAGATGAGCGCGACCTCGTCGGCGAACCCAAGCGCAATCAGCCGCGCCGCGACCCTCGGGCCCCCCTCGCTGAGCGCGCGGGTGATCCCGCGCTCGGCGAGCGCCCGCAGGGCGTGGTGCAGGTCGACATGGCCCTCCGTGTCGAGTGGGACCCGTTCGACGGTCGCGCCGAGGCCGGCGAGCCGCCGGGCCGCCTCGTCCGGCGCCGCCTCCCCGGCGATGACCAGGGTCGGAATGTCGCCCGCGGTCGCCGCGAGCCGCGAGCGCTCGGGCAGGCGCAAATGGGTGTCGAGGACGACCCGCAGCGGCTTGCGATCGAGCCCATTGAGGCGCACGGTCAGGGCGGGATCGTCGGCGAGCGCCGTCCCGATCCCGACCATGATCGCCTCATGGGTCGAGCGCATGACCTGGACCCTCAGGTCCGCGATCGGCCCGGTGATGGGCAGGCGCGGGTCGTGCGGCCCGGCGGAGGCGAACCGGTCCGCCGTCTCGGCGAGCTTCAGCGTCACGCACGGGCGCCCAGCCGTCACTTTGAGGGTGTGGCCCAGATGGTCGCGCCGCGCCTGAGCCGCGCAAGCGCCGACCGAGACGGCGATCCCCGCCGCCCTTAAGCGCACGTGGCCTTGCCCCGCCACAAGCGGATTCGGGTCCTCCATCGCGGAGACGACGCGGGCGACGTGGGCCGCGACGATGGCGTCGGCGCAGGGGGGCGAGCGGCCCACATGCGAGCAGGGCTCGAGCGTGACATAGAGCGTCGCGCCGCGCGCCGCTTCGCCAGCCTCGTCGATCGCGATCCGCTCGGCGTGCGGCCTTCCCCCCGGCGCCGTCGCTCCGCGTCCAATCGCCGCGCCGTCCTTGACCACGATCGCGCCGACCGCGGGATTCGGCGCGGTGAGGCCGAGCGACCGTGATCCCAGGTTGAGCGCCGCATTCATCCAGCGCAGATCCTCGGAAGGGTCCGCGTCTCCTTCGCTCATGTAGCGGGCGCGTTCCGGCGCTGGCGCGGCGTCGCTGGCCCCGGCGGAGATTCGGGCTCGGCCTCGAGTTCGCCCACGAAGGCGTTGAAGTCCCGCGCCTCGCGGAAATTGCGGTAGACCGAGGCGAAGCGCACGTAAGCCACGTCGTCGAGCGCTTTTAAGCCCTCCATAACCAGTTCGCCGATCTTCTCGGTCGGGATATCGCTGTCGCTCTGGCTCTCGAGCTGGCGCACGACGCCGTTGATCATGCGCTCGATCCGCTCGGGCTCGACCGAGCGCTTGCGCAGCGCGACCTCAACCGAGCGCATGAGCTTGTCGCGGTCGAAGGGCGCGCGACGGCCGTTCTTCTTCACCACCATGAGCTCGCGCAGCTGCACCCGCTCGAAGGTGGTGAAGCGGCCCCCGCAATCGGGACAGATGCGCCGCCTGCGGATCGACGAGGAATCCTCGGTCGGCCGCGAGTCCTTCACCTGCGTGTCGAGGCCGCCGCAATAGGGGCATCGCATCCGGGGACCCCCTTCATTAGACCGGCCGGCCCCCTCAGTAGATCGGGAACCGCCGGGTGAGTTCGGCGACGTCCGCGCGCACCTTCGCCTCGACCGCCACATTCCCCGATTCGCCGTTGGCCGCCAAGCCGTCGAGAACCTCGACGATGAGGCGCCCGACATGGGCGAACTCCGCCGTCCCGAACCCACGCGAAGTCGCTGCGGGCGAACCGAGTCTGATGCCTGAGGTCACCATGGGCTTCTGCGGATCGAACGGGATGCCGTTCTTGTTGCAGGTGATGTTGGCGCGGTCCAGCGCGGCCTCGGCGGCCTTGCCGGTCAGGCCCTTGGGCGTGAGATCGACCAGCATCAGGTGATTGTCGGTGCCCCCGGTCACGAGCTTGTAGCCCCCCGCCAGGATGGGCTCCGCGAGCGCCCTGGCGTTGGCGACCACCGCGTGGGAGTAAGCCTTGAATTCGGGGGTCAGCGCCTCGCGCAGCGCGACCGCCTTGGCGGCGATCACATGCATGAGCGGTCCGCCCTGCAGGCCCGGAAAGATCGCCGAGTTGATCTTCTTGGCGAGTTCGGGGTCATTGGTGAGGATCATGCCGCCGCGCGGGCCCCGCAGGGTCTTGTGGGTGGTGGTGGTGACGACATGGGCGTGCGGGAACGGAGAAGGGTGGGCGCCGCCGGCGACGAGCCCGGCGAAATGGGCGATGTCGACGACAAAATAAGCGCCGACCGCGTCGCAGATCGCCCGGAAGCGAGCGAAGTCCCAAAAGCGCGCATAGGCCGAGCCGCCGCCCATGATGAGCTTCGGCCTGTGCTCTTTCGCCAAAGCCTCGACCTGATCCATGTCGATGAGGTGTGTCGTCCGGTCGACCCCATAGGCGACCGGCCTGAACCAGCGCCCGGACATGTTGACCGGCGAGCCATGGGTCAAGTGGCCGCCCGCGGCGAGGTCGAGGCCCATGAACGTGTCGCCGGGCGCCATCAGCGCCATGAACACGCCCTGATTGGCCTGGCTGCCGGAATTGGGCTGGACGTTGGCGAAGCGGCAGTCGAACAGGCGGCAGGCCCGCTCGATCGCCAGAGTTTCGGCGATGTCGACGAACTGACAGCCGCCGTAATAACGCCTGCCCGGATAGCCTTCCGCATATTTGTTGGTCATCACCGACCCCTGCGCCTCGAGCACCGCGCGGGAGACGATGTTTTCCGAGGCGATGAGCTCGATTGAGTCGCGCTGACGGCCGAGCTCGAGGTCGATCGCGCGGGCGATCTCCGGATCGGCGCCGGCGAGGTCGGCGGAAAAGAACGAGTTCGAGCGCACGGGGGCGGAAACGTTCATCGGCAAACCTTCCATGGAAAACGAGGCTTGGCCAAGGGGGCGAGCGGCGCGGCCTTAGCACGGCGCGCCCGATCAGGAAAAGGGAGACCCGCGGGAAAGAGGGCGTCAAGGCGGGATTGAGCCCACGCCAATCGGCGCCAAGCTGGCTAAGGATCAATCAGCGCTTCGGCGGATCGGTGAAAATCACCACCTCGTCCTTGGCGACCCGATCGAGGAGCGCGTGGGCTTCCCCGTCCAGGAGATCCCTGTCCACGCTTTCCGGCCTTAGGCTCGCGACCCGCAGCTCCCAGCGCGCACGCTCCTCTTTCAGCCCGGCGAGTTCAGCCTTGAGCTGAACGGCCTCGGCGTCGAACTGATCCCTGGCCTTGAGCCCATGCTCGCCGTTCGAGGCGCCCCATACCAGATAGCCGCTCGCGACCCCCAGCACGAGGTACAAGACGATCGGCGCCACGATCGAGCGCAGGCGAGTCCTCACCACCATGCGCCGATCCTGCGGGGACGCAGTTAACGCGGAGTTACCTTAAATCGCTAAACCGATTTGATCGCGGCGCCGCCGGGGTAGCGGGCCTGGTCGCCCAGCTCCTCCTCGATCCGGATCAGCTGATTGTACTTCGCCAGGCGATCCGAGCGGGAGAGCGAGCCGGTCTTAATCTGTCCGCAATTGGTCGCGACCGCGAGGTCGGCGATGGTCGAATCCTCGGTCTCCCCCGAGCGGTGCGACATGACCGCGGTATAGCCCGCCCGCTGGGCCATATCGACGGCGGCCAGCGTCTCGCTGAGCGAGCCGATCTGGTTCACCTTGATGAGGATCGAATTGGCGACCCCCTCCTTGATCCCGCGCGCGAGGATCTCGGTGTTGGTGACGAAGATGTCGTCGCCGACCAGTTGCCGGCGCGAGCCGAGCTTCTCCGTCAGGAGCTTCCATCCCGTCCAGTCCTGCTCGGCCATGCCGTCCTCGATCGAGAGGATCGGATAGGCATTGGCGAGCCTGACGAGATAGTCGACCTGCTCCTCGACCGAGCGCGTCGCGCCTTCCCCCTCGTAGACATATCTGCCCTGCTTGAAGAATTCGGAGGCCGCGGGATCGAGCGCGAGCGCGATGTCGTCGCCGGGCTTGAAGCCGGCCGCGTCGATCGCCTTGACGCAGAAATCGAGCGCCGCCTCCGCCGAGGGCAGGTTGGGCGCGAAGCCGCCCTCGTCGCCGACATTGGTGTTCTGTCCCGCCTTCTTCAGCGCGGCTTTGAGCGCATGAAACGTCTCCGCGCCCCAGCGCACCGCCTCGGCGAAGGACGGCGCGCCGACCGGCACGATCATGAACTCCTGGAAATCGATCGGATTGTCGGCGTGCGCTCCGCCATTGACGACATTCATCATCGGCGTCGGCAACACCCTGGCCATGGCGCCGCCGACGTAGCGGTAAAGCGGCAGGCCGGACGCTTCCGCCGCCGCCTTGGCGACGGCGAGCGAGACGCCGAGAATGGCGTTCGCGCCGAGCCGGGATTTGTTTTTCGTGCCGTCGAGCGCGATCAATGTCTCGTCGATCTTGAGCTGATCCTCGGCCTCGAGGCCGGAGACCGCGTCGAAAATCTCGCGATTGACGGCTTCGACCGCTTTCAGAACGCCCTTGCCGCCAAAGCGGCCCTTGTCGCCGTCGCGCAGTTCGACCGCCTCGCGCGTGCCGGTCGAAGCGCCTGATGGAACGGCCGCCCGCCCCATCGAACCGTCTTCCAGGACGACATCCACTTCGACCGTTGGATTGCCGCGGCTGTCCAGGATTTCGCGGCCGACGACGTTCACGATCGCTGTCATTTTGACCCCAAGGCTTAAGCTTCGTGGTGGTTCTTAGGGCATCCGGGTAACCGATGAAAGACGCAAGGAAGGCGCGGCGAAGCGGCCGGCCGCCTGGCACTTTTGCATTCGCGAATGCACATTTGACCAAATTGGACCAAGCTAGAAAAAATATGCATGGCAGGGTCGCTTAGCCCCGTGACACGGCCAAAAAATTCGACTAGCAATGTTTTGCCAAAAGGAGGCCGCTGCCAAAATGTTTGGCGCCGGACGCCGTCGGGTCTGTGGGAGGACAAAAGCGTTCGACAGTCTTGAACCGCCCCGCAACTGATGCGGAAGGAAATAAAAAAGACCGGGATTGTGAAACGCACGACTTGGAACGAAAAGGGGCGAGCCGCCGCAATGGCGGCTCGCCCCTTGTTCTTGGGAAGCGGACGTCTCACCTTGTCGCGCGAACAACGGCCCGACATCCCGGAGTTCAGGCAAGGCTGAATTGGTCCGGCGACGAGACTGTCGCCCGCGCAGCACCGAAAAAATCTCGTCGGCTGCCCTCGGCCTCAACGTCCGTCCGCTTCGCCTTCCGTCCAATTTCGCTGGGTTTCCGCGATGTAGGCGTCGAGCCGGCCTTGCCCGATCGCGAGCCGGGCGTCGGCCATGAGATCCTGGTAATAAGCGAGATTGATCTCAGTGAGTCCCATCATCCCCAGGATCTCGCCTGACTTCACGAGATGGCGCCAATAGGCGCGCGAGTAGTCGCGGGCCATTGGCGACGACGACAGGCGATCGACCGGGCGCGGATCCTCGGCGAAACGCGCGTTACGCAGGTTCATGCGGCCCCGCCGGGTGAAGACGAGGCCATGCCGTCCGGCCCGCGTCGGCATCACGCAATCGAACATATCGACGCCGCGCCTCATCGCCTGAAGGAGATCGCCGGGCGTTCCGACCCCCATGAGATAGCGCGGCGCGCCGCCAGGCAGATGCGGGACCACCGCCTCGATCGTCTCGAGCATCTGAGCCTGCGGCTCTCCGACCGCCAGTCCCCCGATCGCGTATCCGAGAAAGGCCATGTCCGCGAGCGCCCTCGCGCTGAATACGCGAAGATCCTTTTCCACGCCCCCCTGGACGATGCCGAAGATCGCGCGCCCCGGCTGCTCGCCGAAGGCGATCCTGGAGCGTTCGGCCCACTTGAGAGACAAGCGCATCGCACGCCCGGCCTCCTCGCGCGGGCAGGGCAATCGCACGCACTCGTCGAGCTGCATCTGGATGTCCGAGCCCAGGAGCCGCTGGACCTCCATCGAACGCTCAGGCGTCAGTTCATGGCGCGATCCGTCGATATGCGACTGGAAGGTCACGCCGCGCTCGCTGAGCTTGCGCAGCCTGGCGAGGCTCATCACCTGGAAGCCGCCGGAGTCGGTCAGGATCGGGTGCGGCCAGTTCATGAACTTGTGCAGGCCACCGAGCGCCGCAATCCGCTCCGCTCCCGGCGCCAGCATCAAATGATAGGTGTTGGAGAGCACCACGTCGAAGCCGAGCGCCCTCACCGTACCCGGATGCATGGCCTTGACGGTCGCCGCCGTGCCGACTGGCATGAACGCCGGCGTGCGAATGGCCCCGCGCGGGGTCGAGATTGAGCCCAGGCGCGCCTCTCCGTCGGTCGCGTGAATGGCAAAGGAAAAGCCGCTCACAGCCGCTTGCCGGGCGCCTCTGGGCGGCCGGGCCGGGCGAGGAGGCAGGCGTCGCCGTAGGAATAAAACCGATAACCGGCCTGAATAGCGTGCGCATAAGCCGCCTGCATCGTCTTGAGCCCGCTGAAAGCGGAAACCAGCATGAAGAGCGTCGAACGCGGCAGATGAAAATTGGTGAGAAGGGCATCTACGAAGCGAAATACATAGCCGGGGGTGATGAAAATATCGGCGGCTCCGGAGAACGGCCTGAGCCGCCCGCTTTCGTCGGCGGCGGCTTCGAGGAGGCGCGCGGCCGTCGTGCCGACGCACGCGATCCGGCCGCCCCCCGCCCGGACTGCGTTGAGCGCTTCGGCAGTCGCTTTGTCGATCGAGCCTTGCTCGGCGTGCATCTTGTGGTCGCGCGTATCCTCGACCCTAACCGGCGCGAAGGTCCCCGCGCCGACATGCAGCGTGATCCGGTGAAGGGCGACGCCGCGCGCCTCGACGCGCTGAACCAGTGACGGCGTGAAGTGCAGCCCGGCCGTCGGCGCGGCCGCCGCGCCGGGCTTGGCCGCGAACATCGTCTGATAGTCCGCGGCGTCGCTTGGCGATGGCGCGCGCCGCGAGGCGATGTAAGGGGGCAGGGGCGCCTGCCCCAGCCGCTCGATCGCCTCGTCGAGCGCGGGGCCCGCAAAGTCGAAGCGCAACAGGACCTCGCCCGCTTCGCCCTTCTCCTCCACTTCCGCGTCGAGCGCCGCGAGCAGGCAAGCCATGCTTTCGCTCGACTCGCCGAAGCGGATGCGCTCGCCGGCGTTGAGCCTCTTGGCCGGCTTGACCAGCGCCCGCCAGCGGCAATCGTCGACGCGCTCGATCAGGGTGGCCTCGATCGAGGCGACGGAATCGCCCCTCACCCGCACGCCTTCGAGCCGCGCGGCGATCACCCGCGTGTCGTTGACGACCAGCGCGTCGCCGGGTTTGAGGAAATCCGGCAGGTCGCACACATTCGCGTCGGTCAAAGCGCCGTCGGCGCCGACGACCAGCAGCCGCGCGCTGTCCCGCGGATTTGCCGGGTGAAGCGCGATGCGGTCAGGGGGAAGAACGAAATCGAAGGCGTCGACGCGCATCTCGGCCGACGGTCAAGCGTTCAGCTCAGCGTCGCTTTGACGATCTTGTCGGGATCGCGGACGGGCTCGCCACGCTTGATCTTGTCGACGTTCTCCATGCCCGAGACGACCTTGCCCCAGACCGTATACTGCCGGTCGAGGAACGGCGCGTCGGCGAAGCAGATGAAGAACTGCGAATTGGCCGAATCCGGGCTCGACGCGCGCGCCATCGACACGGTCCCGCGCTTGTGCGGCTCGGCGTTGAACTCGGCCTTGAGATTGGGATATTTCGACCCGCCAGTTCCGGTTCCGTGCGGGCAGCCCGTTTGGGCCATGAACCCGTCGATCACCCGGTGAAAGACGATCCCGTCGTAAAAGCCCTCGGAAACCAGCCGCTTGATGTGGGCGACATGGCCTGGCGCGAGCGCCGGGTTCATTTCGATCACCACCGGGCCCTTGCTCGTCTCGAGCGTCAGCGTCTCGCCTGCGCTGCTCATGTCGTCGCTCCTTATTGTTTAGCCGGCGCCATGCGCAGGGTGACGATCTTGTCCGGGTTCTCGACCGCGCCATTGTTGGCCTCGGTTCCCGCCTTGATCTTGTCGACGGCGTCCATGCCCGACGTCACTTCGCCGAAAGCGGTGTATTTGCCGTCGAGGAATCCGCCGTCGCCGAACATGATGAAGAACTGCGAGTTCGCGGAATTCGGGTCGTCGGTGCGCGCCATGCCTAAAATGCCGCGCTTGAAATGGGTCGAATTGAACTCGGCCGGCAGGTTTGGAAGCTTGGAGCCGCCACCGCCGGTCCCGGTCGGGTCGCCGGTCTGGGCCATAAAGCCGGGAATCACGCGGTGGAAGGTCAGCCCGTCATAGAACTTCTGCTTCACCAGTGTCTTGAACTGGGCGACGGTCTTCGGCGCCCAGTCCGGATGAAGCTTGATCGTGACCTTGCCGTGCTTGGTGGTGAGGATCACGGTGTTGCCGGAATCCTCCGCAGCCCACGCGGCCGAGGCGGCGAGAAGCGGGAGCCAGAGCGCGGCGCGTCGGCTGCAAACAAACATGAACGAACCTTTTGAAAGCCGGGCCGCGGGAAAC
>DATGHB010000413.1:0-3256 GCA_035308265.1 Roseiarcus sp. | reverse complement strand
ATGTTCCTGCTCATGGGCGCCTTCGTCTCGGCCTCCGGCATGAGCCGCGAATTGTTTCGCGCCGCCAACAGTTTCGTCGGCCATCGGCGCGGCGGGCTGGGCCTGGCCACCATCGCCGCCTGCGCCGGCTTCGCCGCGATCAGCGGCTCGTCGGTCGCGACCGCCGCCACCTTCGCCACCATCGCCTATCCCGAGATGCGGCGCTACGACTATCCGCAATCCTTCGCCGCCGGGGTGATCGCCGCCGGCGGCACGCTGGGCGCAATCTTTCCGCCCTCGACGGTGCTCGCCGTCTATGGCCTCATCACCCAGCAGGACATCGGCAAGCTGTTCATCGCCGGAATCCTTCCCGGCCTGCTCGCGGTCTTCATGTACATGCTGACCATCGCCGCGATCGGCTTCCTCAAGCCCGGTTTTCTGCCCTCCGGCCCGCGCAGCGGGTGGAGCGAGCGGCTCCGGTCGCTCCGAGATGTCTGGGCTGCGCTGGCTTTGTTCGTGTTCGTGATCGGCGGGCTCTACGGCGGCCTGTTCACGCCGACCGAGGCGGGCGGGGTCGGCGCGTGCGGCGCGTTCCTGATCTCGGTCGCGCGGGGAAAGCTCAAGCCCGCGGGCGTGCTCGCGGCGCTTCTGCAGGCGACGCGCACCGCGGCCGCGGTGTTCACTGTCCTCATCGGCGCGCTCCTGTTCGGCTACTTCCTCACCATCACCGAGGCGCCGCAGAGGCTAACCGAATTCCTGACCGGCCTCGGCGTCGGCCGCTACGGGGTGCTCGCGCTCATCATGCTGATGTATCTCGCGCTCGGCTGTCTCATGGACGCGATGGCGATGATCATCCTGACCGTGCCGATCGTCTTCCCGGTCGTGACCGCGCTCGGCTTCGATCCGATCTGGTTCGGGATCATCATCGTCATGACGGTCGAGCTCGGCTTGATCCATCCGCCGGTCGGAATGAACGTTTTCGTCATCAAGACCGCGGTCAAGGACGTGAGCTTCGCCACCATCTTCAAGGGTGTCCTGCCCTTCATCGCGACCGATATCGTGAGGCTCGTCATTTTGATCGCCTTTCCCTCGATCGCGCTCTATTTGCCAAGCCTGATGTAAGATCAATGGTCATTCGGTCCGACCGCCTCGCCGCAGCGGGAGCTACTCCTTCTCCCCGCTTGCGGGGAGAAGGCCGGGATGAGGGGCAGGGCCGCCGTTCGCGGCCAATCGCCTCGCCCCTCACCCTTGCCCTCTCCCCGCAAGCGGGGCGAGGGGACGTTGACGAAGGCCGGTGGAGGGGGCTTGCAGGCGCTGAGAGTCAGTCGGCGGGGACATTGGTATAAGATCGATTCGGCCAATCCCTGGATAAGGACAGTTCGCCATGCCCCGCAAGCGCCCGGAAGACCTTCGCAGCCACCGCTGGTACGGGGTCAACGATCTGCGCGCTTTCGGCCATCGCTCGCGCACCGCGCAGATGGGCTACGACCGCTCCGACTATGCGGGCAAGCCGGTGATCGCGATTCTCAACACCTGGAGCGACATCAACGCCTGCCACAGCCATTTCAAGCAGCGGGTCGAGGAGGTGAAGCGCGGGGTGTGGGAGGCGGGCGGCTTTCCGGTCGAATTGCCGGCGATGACGCTCAGCGAGCCGTTCCAGAAGCCGACGACGATGATGTATCGCAATTTCCTCGCGATGGAGGCCGAGGAGGCTTTGCGCTCCTATCCGGCCGACGGCGCGGTGCTGATGGGCGGCTGCGACAAGACCACGCCCGCGCTGCTGATGGGCGCGATCTCGATGAATCTCCCGGCGATCTTCATGCCCGCCGGCCCGATGCTGCGCGGCTCATGGCGGGGCGCGGCGCTGGGATCGGGCAGCGATGTCTGGAAATACTGGGCCGAACTGCGCGCCGGCGCGATCACCGAAAACGACTGGGCCGAGATCGAGCACGGCATCGCCCGCTCCCCCGGCCATTGCATGACCATGGGCACCGCCTCGACCATGACCAGCGCCGCCGAAGCGCTCGCCATGACCCTGCCCGGCGCGGCCTCGATCCCCGCCCCCGACTCGCGCCATGCGGTGATGGCGGCGCTGACCGGAAGGCGCATCGTCGACATGGTCTGGGAGGATCTCAAGCCTTCGGACCTGATCACCGCCGATTCGATCCACAATTCCGTCTCCGCCGTCGTCGCGATCGGCGGCTCGACCAACGCCATCGTCCATCTGATCGCGCTAGCGCGCCGCGCGGGCCTCGATCTCGACATGGAGGCGTTCGACAGAATCGCGCGCGAAACGCCGCAGCTCGCCAACATCCGTCCTTCCGGCGCCTATCTCATGGAGGATTTCTTCTACGCCGGCGGCCTGCCCGCGGTGCTCAAGCAGCTCGCGCTCGGGGCTAAGCTGAAATCAAGCGCCCGCACCGTGAACGGAGCCACGATCGGCGCGAATGTCGAACCGGCGAAAATCTACAGCGAGGACGTCATTCGGCCGTTGAACAATCCGCTGGTCGCTTCAGGCAGCCTCGCGGTGCTGCGCGGCAACCTCGCTCCCGACGGCGCGATCATCAAGCCGCCCGCAGCGGAATCCCGCCTGCACAAGCACGCGGGAAAGGCGGTGGTGTTCGAGGACTATAACGACATGGCGGCCCGCATCGACAATCCCGACCTCGACGTCGACGAGAATTCGGTGCTGGTGCTCAAGAACGCCGGCCCGGTCGGCGCGCCGGGCATGCCGGAATGGGGCCAGTTGCCGATCCCGAAGAAGGTGCTGGCCAAGGGCGTGCGCGACATGGTGCGCGTCTCGGACGCGCGCATGAGCGGAACCAGCTATGGCGCCTGCGTCCTCCATGTCGCGCCCGAATCATTCATTGGCGGCCCGCTGGCGCTGGTTCGCGACGGCGACATGATCGAGCTGGACATTCCCGCCCGGCGCCTCTCCTTGCAGGTGAGCGACGAGGAGCTCGACCGGCGCCGCGCCGCATGGCGGCGGCCCCCGCCCCGCTACGGCCGCGGCTATGGGCTGTTGTTCTCGGAGCACGTGAGCCAGGCGAACGAGGGGTGCGACTTCGATTTTCTCGAGCATGGGCCGCCGACGCCAGACCCGGAGATCCACTAGGCCGTCCGGGCGATTTTACTGGCGTTTGCTCGTCCCGGACTTCGTGGCCGACGCGCGGGCTGTTTCCGCTTGCGGCGCGGGCGGCCGGCGGGCAGATGGAGTCGTCCCTCGAACCCGTAGGCTTTCCCCATGGACAGGCTGCATAACCCCTTCAAGCATGCG
>DATGHB010000412.1:0-2656 GCA_035308265.1 Roseiarcus sp. | reverse complement strand
CATCCGCGCCGCCAAGGCCGCGGTCGACAAGGCGATGCAATACGCCTATCGCGACCGCAAGAACCGCAAGCGCGAGTTTCGGGCGCTGTGGATTCAGCGGATCAACGCGGCCACGCGCGAACATGGGCTGACCTACAGCCGATTTATTTCCGGCCTCGCGCTGGCTGGGATCGAAGTCGATCGCAAGGTTCTCTCCGACCTCGCCATTTCCGAGCCGGCGGCGTTCGCCGCGATCGTCGAGCAGGCCAAGGGCGCGCTGCCCAAGGCCGCCTGAAGCCGCCGTATCCCCCTTCTCGTCCCCAGACCTGATTCGGAGTTACCGCGGAGAGCTCGGGCGAGGGCCGGGACCATTCCCGTCGAAACGGGGAGGGTGCGGCCCGGTCGGGAGTCTGTGAGAATGTCGGACCTATCCGCCCTTGAACGGGAGACGCTCGCCGCGATCGAGAGCGCGGTGGACGAAGGCGCGCTCGAGGCCGCGCGCGTCGCCGCGCTCGGCAAGAAGGGATCGATTTCCGCGCTGCTCGCGACCCTCGGCAAGCTCGCGCCGGACGAGCGCAAGACTCAGGGCGCGGCCATCAACGCGCTGAAGGATCAGGTGACGGAGGCGCTCGCGACGCGGCGCGCGGCGCTCAAGCGCGCGGCGCTCGGGGTGCAGCTCGAGCGCGAGGCGGTCGACGTCACCCTGCCGGTTCCCCTGGCCTGCGTCGAGACCGGGCGCATCCATCCGATCAGCCAGGTGACGGACGAGATTGTCGCCATTTTCGCCGAGATGGGCTTTTCGGTCGCCGAGGGTCCGGACATCGAGAGCGACGACTACAATTTCACCAGGCTCAACTTCCCGCCGGGTCATCCGGCGCGCGAGATGCACGACACGTTCTTTCTCACGCCCGACGACAAAGGCGAGCGCAAGGTCCTGCGCACCCACACGAGTCCGGTGCAGGTGCGCACGATGCTCGCTGAGAAGCCGCCGATCCGCATCATCTGCCCCGGCCGCACCTATCGGCGCGACGCCGACCAGACGCATACCCCGATGTTCCACCAGATCGAGGGCCTGGTCGTCGATCAGAGCGCGACGCTCGCCAATCTCAAGTGGGTGTTAGAGGAATTCTGCAAGGCCTTCTTCGAAGTCAGCCATGTCGGCATGCGCTTCCGCCCGAGCTTTTTTCCATTCACTTCGCCCTCGCTCGAGGTCGACATCCAGTGTCGCCGCTCCGGCGGGGAAATCCGTTTCGGCGAGGGCGAGGACTGGCTCGAAATCCTCGGCTGCGGCATGGTCCATCCCAACGTGCTCACGAATTGCGGCCTCGACCCGGGGGTCTACCAGGGCTTCGCCTGGGGCATCGGCCTCGATCGGCTCGCAATGCTCAAATACGGCCTGCCGGACTTGCGCGACTTCTTCGATGCGGACCTGCGCTGGATCAACCATTACGGCTTCAAGCCGCTCGACATCCCGACGCTGGCGGGAGGATTGAGCGGATGACGCCATGCCCACCCATCGCGGCGCAATGCGACGATAGCTGCTTGATCGTGACGCTGGCCGACGGCCGCGTCCTTCGCGCGCCGCTCTGGTGGTATCCACGCTTCTTGGCGGCCGCGCCGGGCCGTCGCGCCGTGATTGAATTGTCGCCGCTTGGAGTGCATTGGCCGGAGATCGACGAGGACATCAGCGTCGCAAGCATCCTTCGCGGCGCAAAGGCGCCCGGCGCGAAGGAACCTGTTCCTCAAGGTCGCTGCCCCTGACGCCGCATAAACTGATATGCAATGAAATTCACCCTCTCCTGGCTGAAAGACCATCTCGACACGTCGGCCTCACTCGCCGAGATCGTCGACACGCTGACCCGCGTCGGCCTCGAGGTCGAGGGGATCGAGGACCCGGGCCGCAAGTACGAGGGTTTCGTCGTCGCTTCGGTCCTTGAGGCGAAGCAGCATCCGAACGCCGACCGGCTGAAAGTCTGCATCGTCGAGGCCGGCCATGGTCCGGTGCAGGTCGTCTGCGGCGCGCCCAACGCGCGCGCCGGCATGAAGGGCGTGTTCTCGCCCGTGGGGACCTACATTCCCGGCAAGAAGCTGACCCTCGCCAAGGGCGTCATCCGCGGGGTCGAGTCGAACGGCATGCTGTGCTCGGCGGCGGAGCTCGAGCTCAGCGACGATCACGAGGGCATCATCGAGCTTCCCGACGACGCGCCGGTCGGCGTCGCTTACGCCCGCTTCGCCGGGCTCGACGATCCGGTGATCGATGTCGCGGTGACGCCGAACCGACCGGACGCGACCGGCGTTGCCGGAATTGCCCGCGACCTCGCCGCCGCCGGCCTCGGCAAGCTGAAGACGCCGGCGCCCAAGCCGGTCGAGGACGCGTTCGCCTGCCCGACCCGCGTCCATCTCGATTTCACCCCCGCCGACAAGCATCTCTGCCCGGCCTTCGCCTTGCGGCTCATCCGCGGCGTGACCAATGGCCCGTCGCCCGAATGGATGCAGAAGCGGCTGAGAGCCATCGGCCTCAGGCCGATCAGCGCGCTCGTCGACATCACCAACTACATCACCTTCGATCGCGGGCGCCCGCTGCACGTATTCGACTTGGCCAAGGTCTCGGGCGACCTCGCGGTTCGGCGCGCCCGCGCGAACGAAAGCGTGCTCGCGCTCGACGGCAAGACGTATG
>DATGHB010000411.1:0-4922 GCA_035308265.1 Roseiarcus sp. | reverse complement strand
CAAAGGGGCCGTTCAAAGGCCAGACCGCGTGCACCAACGGGATCCCGGAGTTCTACGGCCCGGACGACCTCAAGGCGACGCTGTCAAACAACAGCGGCGCCATGCTGCTCGCCAAGTACAAATGGGGCCCGGTGACGCTCTCCGGCGGCTGGATGTGGTGGCAGCAAGCCAATCCCAGCGACGATTTTCTGAACGGCTTCCAGACCCTCGGCGGCTATAGCGTTCCCGCGACCATCGTCACGACCAACAAAGCCATCGCGAAACTCTTTCCGACGGCATGGACCAATTACACCGCCTATAACAGAGCGCGGGTCGTCAACGTCCCCTTCATAGGCGCCAAATATGCGATCAACTCTCAGCTGGACGTGACCGGCGCCTTTTATTACGAAAACCAGAACAACTACAATACCTCGACCACGCCCTGCGCCTACGCCAAGACCAGCTTTGTCCAGGCGAACGGCAACGTTCTCAACGCTATCCGCGATAACAACAGCGCTTGCGCCGGCGCGCAATACGCCATTTCCGCCATGATCGATTATCGCCCGCTCAAGCGCGTCGATCTCTACGCAGGCGTGATGGTCTCGAACGTCTATGGCGGCCTGGCGAACGGGTTCTTGGCGACCCAGAACATCGCCCCGACCGCCGGCTTGCGCGTCAAGTTCTGACCGTGGCTTCGACCGAGACGGACGGCCCAAGTTGGCGCCTTAAGTGTTCGGCCCCGTCACCTGTGGTCGATACAGCCCCACCTCATGCAATCGTCGGGATTGCGGCTCAGGCCGTCGGTCCGATGGATGTTGTAAGGCTCGTGCTGATACGGGTTCGGACTCCTGAACACCGTCGGCAGCTGGTCCGGGGGGAGCCGCAAGGCGGCCCGCAGCGTCATCACCGGAATGTTTTGGTCCTGGGCGCGCGCGGCGACGGGCGCCGCCAGCGAACCCGCGAGGGCGGCGGCAACCGCGAGCCCGCTCATGAACGATACCCTCATTCTTTCCCTCCTCCTCGCGGGACGGTCGCCCGCGCCGCCCTAAGCCGTCGCATGGCGTCGCTGGAGATATTGGGCGCACGCCCCCAAAAACAAATAAATTCCAATTTATAACGAGCGACTTGCCGCTTGAGAGTCCCGCGGCGCCGGACGCGCCGTCACCGATTCCCGACGTCGACGCAGCCCCACCGGGCGCAATCGTCGGGATTGCGGCTCAGTCCGTCCGTCTCGTGAACGTTGTAGGGGTAGCCGTACGGATTGGTCGGATCTCTGAATATCCTCGGCAGCTTGCCTGGAGGCAGCTGCATCGCCTGTTGCAGCGTCATCACGGGAATGTCTCGGCTGTCGGTCTGACATGCCGCGACGGCGCCGGCGAGCGCCGCGCCAAGCGCAATTCTGAGAGCGATCGTTCGTCTCATCGCTCCGCCTCCCCGACGCCTCGCATGAGGGCGAACCGCGCCGCATTCCCTTGGAGCATGCTCCAGATTCCTCGATTTCGCGCGCCTTTTCGCGAAAGACCGGCGTCCCTTTTTTCGCGGCGCGCTCTACCCCGCCGCCACTCCGCGCAGGATGATCTCGATCGTCTCGGACTTCGCGCGCTCGAAGGCCTTGTCGTCAAGGGGCCTTCCACCGTTCAGGGTGGCCATTTCGTGCGCGGCGTTGGCGTATTGCTGCGTCGTCGCCCAGATCATGTAGAACAGGAACCTGGGCTCGATCGCTTTCAGCCTCCCGGCGGCGATCCAGCCCTTGACCACCCGTTCGCGCGACCTGACCCATTCGCTCAACGTCGTATCGAGGAAATCCTGGATCATCGGCGCGCCGCGCATCATCTCCGCCGACCAGATGCGAGTCGCGAGCGGCATTGAGCGCGCTAGGTCCATTTTCGCGCCGATATAGGCGGTGAGCGCAAGCCGCGGGTCGTCGCTCATGTCGAAAGACGAAGCGGCGGCCAGCCACGCCGTCAGCACCCGCTCGATCACCGAGCGATAGAGCTTGTCCTTGGTCGGAAAATAATAGTGGAGGTTCGCCTTCGGCACCCCAGCGCGCCTGGCGATCTCCGCGGTTGTCGCTCCCCTGAACCCTTCGTCGGCGAACACCCGTTCGGCAGCCTCGATGAGCGCGCGTTCGTTCTCCTCCCGGATGGCCGGTCTCGGCTTGCGGCGCGCCATAGTCTCCCCTGAACGCCGCGCTTCCTCGCTCAGCCGGAGCCGCGCGGCCCGGGACGCCGTCCCGTCGCGCGTCGGGCGGGCGGCGGCGCCGAATGATCAGGCGCCGCGCTCAAAGTTACGCCATTTGACCATTTGGTCAAACCTATAATAGCGTCCGAAAATGCGCGCCGGAGCTCATGATTGATGGCTGACTTGTCGAACGCCCGCGTCGACGGGGCCAGGCTCTGGGATTCGCTAATGGAAATGGCGAAAATCGGCGCCACTCCGAAGGGCGGCGTCAAGCGCTTGACGCTGACCGATCTTGACCGCCAGTCCCGCGAATTGTTCCGAAAGTGGTGCGAGGCCGCCGGCTGCACGGTCAAGGTCGATGAGATGGGCAACATGTTCGCCAGGCGCGAGGGCGCGGAGCCTTCGGCGCCGCCCGTCTTTGTCGGCAGCCACCTCGACACCCAGCCGACCGGGGGCAAGTTCGACGGCGTGCTCGGCGTGCTGGGCGCGCTCGAGATCGTGCGCTCCCTGAACGATCTCAAGATCAGGACCAAGCATCCGATCGAGGTCGTGAACTGGACCAACGAGGAAGGCTCGCGGTACGCCCCCGCGATGGTGTCGTCGGGCGTATTCGCCGGCGTCTTCACCAGGGACTTCGCTTATTCGCGCGTCGACGCTGAAGGCAAGGCGCTCGGCGACGAACTCAAGCGCATCGGCTTTAAGGGAACCGAGCCCGTCGGCGGCCGCCCCGCGCACGCCTATTTCGAGTTGCATATCGAGCAGGGCCCGATCCTCGAGGACGAGAATATCGAAGTCGGCGTCGTCACCCACGGACAAGGCCAGCGCTGGTACGAAATTCGCTTGACCGGATTCGAGAGCCACGCGGGCACGACGCCGATGCCGCGCCGCAAGGACGCGCTCCTCGGAGCGGCGCGGATCGTCGAGCTTGTGAACGCGATCGGCCTCAGCAAGGCGCCGAACGGAGTTTCAACGGTCGGGATGCTGAACCCCTACCCCAATTCCCGCAACGTCATTCCGGGCGAGGTCTTCATGACCTGCGAGTTCCGCCACCCGGACAATGCGACGCTTACCTCGATGGACGCGGCGCTCAGGGAAGGGATCGAGGCGATCGTGAAAAAGATCGGCCTTAACTTTGACCTCAAGCAGGTCTTCTATTACGAGCCTGTGGCCTTCGACAAAGGCTGCGTCGACGCAGTGAGGCGCGCCGCCGAGCGGTTCGGCTATTCGCATCGCGATATCGTGTCCGGGGCCGGCCACGACGCCTGCTACATGGCGCGGGTCATGCCATCGGCGATGGTGTTCACGCCCTGCGTCGACGGCGTGAGCCACAACGAAACCGAGGACATCAAGCAGGAGTGGTCGACCGCCGGGGCCAATGTGCTGATGCACGCGGTCCTCGAGAAGGCCGAAATTGTATCCTGACGGCCGGCGGAATCGAGCGGCTATTCGTCCGCGGCAACAACCCGGTGTTTTGGAGAAGACGCAAAAATGTCGCTGGTCATCGAAGGCGGAACGGTCGTCGCCGCCGACCGCACCTACAAGGCCGATGTCCTCGTCGAGGGCGAGACCGTCAAGGCGATCGGCGAAGGCTTGCGCGGCGACAGCACGCTCGACGCCAGAGGCTGTTTCATCATGCCGGGCGGCGTCGACCCGCACACCCATCTCGACATGCCCTTCATGGGGACCAATTCGGCCGACAATTACGAAAGCGGCACCAAGGCGGGGCTGTCCGGCGGCACCACAATGGTGCTCGACTTCTGCATCCCCAACCGCAACCAGCCGCTGATGGAGGCCTTCGCCGACTGGCAGAAGCGCTCGAAGGACGCCGTCTCCGACTATTCGTACCACATGTGCATCACCTACTGGGACGATTCGGTGCGTGAGGACATGGCCAAGGTGGTGCAAGCGGGGGTGACCACCTTCAAGCATTTCATGGCCTACAAGGGCGCGCTGATGGTCGATGACGAAGAGATGTTCGCTTCGTTCTCGCGCTGCGCCGAACTCGGCGCGATGCCGCTCGTCCATGCCGAGAACGGCGAAGTCGTCGCGGCGCTCCAGAAGCATTACATGGCCAAGGGCATAACCGGACCCGAGGGCCATGCGCTGTCGCGTCCCCCCGACGTCGAGGGCGAAGCGGCCAATCGCGCGATCATGCTGGCCGACCAGGCGGGCGCGCCCCTCTACATCGTCCACACCTCCTGCATCCAGTCGCACGAGGCGATCCGCCGCGCCCGCGCGCTCGGCAAGCGCGTCTATGGCGAGCCCTTGATCCAGCATCTCGTGCTCGACGAGAGCGAGTACATGAACAAGGACTGGAAGCACGCGGCGCGCCGCGTCATGTCGCCGCCGTTCCGCGACAAGCTTCATCAGGACGACCTCTGGAACGGCCTGCGCGCCGGCTCGCTTCAGGTGGTGGCGACCGACCATTGCGCCTTCACCACCAAGCAGAAGGAAATCGGGCTTGGCGACTTCACCAAGATCCCGAACGGCACCGGCGGCCTCGAGGACCGCATGCCCGTGCTCTGGACCTATGGCGTCGACACCGGCCGCCTCACGCCGAACGAGTTCGTCGCCGTGACCTCGACCAATATCGCGCGCATCCTCAACCTCTATCCGCGCAAGGGCGCGATCCTGCCAGGCGCCGACGCCGACATCACGGTCTGGGATCCGAAGGCCAGCAAGACCATCTCGGCCAGGT
This sequence comes from Roseiarcus sp., assembly GCA_035308265.1. Taxonomy (GTDB): domain Bacteria; phylum Pseudomonadota; class Alphaproteobacteria; order Rhizobiales; family Beijerinckiaceae; genus Roseiarcus. The sequence goes on along the minus strand of DATGHB010000411.1, from coordinate 64 downwards.
CGCAGGTTTCGGTGATCGATTACAACGTGTTCGAGGGAACCAAGGTGACCGGGCTGCCGCGCTA
>DATGHB010000410.1:0-4070 GCA_035308265.1 Roseiarcus sp. | reverse complement strand
AGCCCCTCAACCCCGACCTATTCCCATGGGGAAAAGGGACACAACGAACGTCAACAATCGGTCGAATTGGCCAGTTCGCCAAATTGCCCGGAAACGACCGCTCTTTGCGCCAGTCGGACCTAAGTGAAACGCGCTGTTCATCCGCATCGGGTCGGAACCGGACCAACTGATTGGTTGATCCTACTTCAGCGCCTTGAGGATCTGGGGCTTGAGCTGGCTCTCCAGCGTCTCGGCGGTGATCGGTCCGACCAGCTTGAAGGTGAGCTTGCCGTCGCCCCTGACGATGAACGTCTCGGGCACGCCATAAACGCCCCAGTCGATGCCGGCGCGATTGTTCGGATCGAGACCCACCTTGGCGTAAGGGTCGCCGTCCGCGCCGAGGAGACGGCGGACGTTCTCGGCCGAGTCGCGCTGCGCGACCCCATAGACGGCGACGCCCTTCGCCTTGAGCTCCGGGTCGGCGGCGAGCGCCATCAGATAGCGATGCTCGTAATGGCAGGGCTCGCACCAGGAGCCGAACATGTTGACGACGCTCACATGGCCGGCGCGCAAGTCGGCGTCGGTCAGGCCTCGCCCGCCGTCGAGGCCGGGCAGGTCGAGCGGCGGCGCCGCCTGCCCGATCAGGACCGAGGGAATGCTTGCCGGATCGCCGGCCCCCAGCCGCTCGAACAGAAGCCACGCCAGCGCCATGAAGACGACGAGCGGAACGTAGACCAGCCAGCGCCGCGGACGATGGATCGTGGTTTCGGCTTCGGCGCTCATTGGCGCTTGCCCTTCGCGCCGTCGAGCGCCTGGGTCGCCCGGGCGAGCTCCGCGTTCAGACGGCGGGAGTCGAGGACCACCCAGGCGATCATCGCGCCGATCGTGAGCGCCGCAACCGCATAGGCCGCGACGATGAAGCCGAGATGGGGATCGCCCATCATGCGCCCTTGGCCGCAAGGCCCGGCGCGAGGCGGTCGCCCTCATGGGCCGCCAGCATCGTCACCCGCGCGATGCGCCGGCGCAGGATTTCGTTCTCGATCGCCATCAGGTGCAGGGTGAGGAAAAGGCTGGTGAAGGCGAGCGCCATGACGATCAGGGGGATGAGCAGGGAAGGGGCGATGGTCGGCCCGCCCAGCCGGAACACCGAGGCCGGCTGGTGTAAGGTGTTCCACCAGTCGACGGAGAATTTGATGATCGGCAGGTCGACGGCGCCGACCAGGGTCAGGATCGCCGCCGCTTTGGCCGCGCGGCCCGGATCCTCGATCGAGCGCCACAAAGCGATGATGCCAAGGTAGATGATGAACAGCGCCAGCACCGAGGTCAGGCGGGCGTCCCACACCCAGTAGGTTCCCCACATCGGCTTGCCCCACAGCGAGCCGGTGACGAGGCAGATGAAGGTGAAGCCGGCGCCGAGCGGCGCGGCGGCCTTCTGCGCGGCGTCGGCGAGCGGATGGCGCCAGACCAGCGTGCCGAGCGCCGCCGCAGTCATGACGGCATAGACGAAAGTCGCCATCCAGGCCGCCGGCACATGCAGATACATGATCTTGACCGTCTCGCCCTGCTGATAATCGGGCGGCGCGGCGAAGGAGAGCCAGAGTCCGGCCACGAACAAGGCGACGGTCGCCGCCGCGAGCCAGGGCAGGACCCGGCGCGTCAATTCGACGAACGCAGTCGGATTGGCGAGATTGACCATCGACGCCTCTCTTATGCCAGGGAGACAAGGGCGGCAATGCGGCGGGCCGGAACGACCTTGGCCGCATTGCGAATATAGGGACCATCGAGTGAATCCTTCCCTATAAAGAGACCGCAGTCTTGCGCAGCATGAGAGGTTCGACCATGACCGAGTCAGCCGGAGCCGAACGCGACGCCGGGCCGCCTTTGCCGCTTCAGGCCATGCGGGTGCTCGATGTTTGCCAGGTCATGGCGGGCCCCTTCTGCTGCATGCTTCTGGCCGACCTCGGCGCGGACGTCATCAAGGTCGAGCCGCCCGATGGCGGCGACCAGGCCCGCCGCGCGATGGGATTCAAGCTCAAGGGCGACGACAGCCTCGGCTTCCTCAACATGAACCGCAACAAGCGCTCGATTGCGCTCGACCTTAAAAGCGAGGCCGGACGCAAGGCGTTCCTCCGCCTCGCCGAGACGGCCGACGTGATTGTCGAGAACTATCGGCCGGGCGCGATGAAGAAGCTCGGCGTCGACTACGAGGCCGTGCGCGCCGTCAATCCCGCGATCATTTACGCCAGCATCTCCGGCTTCGGGCAGACCGGCCCGTGGGCCGACCGGCCGGGCTTCGACCTCATCGCCCAAGGCGCCTCGGGCGTCATCAGCGTCACCGGCGATCCCGCGGGGGCGCCGGCGAGGGCCGGCGTGCCGGTGACCGACATCGGCTGCTCGCTGTTCACGCTCTACGCCATCCTCGCCGCCTATATCGGCCGCGGGGCGACTGGCCTCGGCCAGTATATCGACGCTTCGCTTTACGAGGCGGGCATCGCCTTCGCCATTTGGGACATCAGCGAATATTGGGGCACGGGCCGTGTGCCGGGCCGTCTGGGCACCGCCAACCGGATGGCTGCGCCTTATGAGGCCGTTCGCGCCAAGGATGGGTTTTTCGTGATCGGCGCCAACAACGACCGCTTATGGCTGAGGCTGTGCGAGGCGATCGAGCGGCCGGACCTCAACGCCAATCCGAAGTACAAGGCCAACGCCGACCGGCTCGCCAACCGGGCGGCGCTGGCTCACGATCTGGAAAAGACCTTCGTGACCCGCAACCGGGAGGACTGGGTCGCCCTTCTCCTTGCCGCCGGCGTCCCTGCCGGACCGATCAGCGATTATGCGGAAGTGTTCGCCAGCGATCACGCCAAGGCGCGCGAGATGAAGATGACGATCGCGCATCCGGTCGAGGGCGCCATTCCCAATATCGGTTTCCCGGTCAAGCTCAGGGGCACGCCGCAGCAGGTGCGCCGGCCCCCGCCGCTGCTCGGCGAGCACAATGACGAGATTTTCGCCGAGCTTGGAATCGCGGACAGCGAGCGCCGGCTCGCGACGGGAGGCGGCCGTTGAGCCCGGGCGGGGTGAGGCTCACGATCGACGGAGCGGTCGCGACGGTGGTGTTCGATCGTGCGGGGATGCGCAACGCCCTGTCGATGGCGATGTATGATGAGCTGTCCGCCGCGTGCGCGCGGATCGCCGCGGCGCCGGGACTGCGAGCCGCGGTCTTTCGCGGCGCGAACGGCGCCTTTGTCGCGGGAACCGATATCGGCGAGTTTCGCAGCTTCAAGACAGGCGAAGACGGCGTCCGCTACGAGGCGCGCCTGGAAAGGGGCGTCGCCGAGCTCGAGGCGTTACCCCTGCCGACGCTGGCGGTGATCGACGGACCAGCGACCGGAGGGGGGCTGATGATTGCGACCGCATGCGACCTCAGGGTCGCATCGCGCCGCTCGCGCTTTGGCGTGCCGGTCGCGCGAACGCTGGGCAATTGCCTCTCGCGCGCCAACCTCATGCGGCTCGAGCGCGCTTTCGGTCAGGGGCCAACGCGCCGCATGCTGCTTCTCGCCGACCTCCTGGACGCCAGCGAAGCGCTTGACGCGGGCTTCCTGGTCGCGCTGGCCGAGCCAGACGCGCTCGAGACCCGCGTCGCCGAAATCCTCGGCAAGCTCATCGCCAACGCCCCCCTGACCCTTGCGGCGACGCGCGCGCTCATGAGTTCGGCCTCGGCGCCGGAGGAAGAAGTCGTCGCCCGCGTCTACGGCAGCCGGGACTTCAAGGAGGGCGTCGCGGCTTTTCTCGCCAAGCGGGCGCCGGTCTGGACCGGCGAGTAGGCGCCAAACGCAATCACACTATTGAGCAGATGAGCTGTCTGCGATTCAAGTCGAATCGGAGGGCTTGGACAAGGCAGGCGAAATTTGGTTGAGCGAAGCGCAATAGAGTCATTGGGCCGTTGGCGCCCTCCGCTGCGCCCTGGCCCAAGCGCGCCCAAGCTTCACGATCTCGCTATCCGGTTCGCCTGCTACCTTTCGACGTGTGATCTGCGTCACAGCGCCCGCCGAAAAAATGTGCCTTGAGGCTCAGAAGGGAGCTTGCATCGGACC
>DATGHB010000409.1:0-2177 GCA_035308265.1 Roseiarcus sp. | reverse complement strand
TCCACATGATGCTCTACATCGCCGGCCTTCAGGGGATCGACCGGACGCTGCTCGAGGCGGCGGAGATGGACGGCGCCAGCGCCTGGCAGCGGTTCTGGCACATCACGCTGCCGCTGCTCGGGCCGATGATCCGGCTTTCCGTCTTCTTCTCCGTCGTCGGCGCGCTGCAGCTCTTCGACATCATCGTGCCTTTGACCGGCGGAGGCCCGTTCGAGACGACAAACACGATGGTTTCCTTCCTATACTACTTCGGCATCACCCGGATGCGGGTCGGCTTCGGCTCGGCGGTCGGCGTGGTGCTGTTCGTCATCTGCGTAACCTTTGCTTTCGGCTATAGACGGATCTTTATGCGCAATGATTGACGCGGCGACCGATACGTTCGAGATCGCGGGCCGTCGGCCGCGCGGCTTGGCGAGCATCGTGATCTTCGCTGTGCTTCTGGCGCTCGCGGGCGCCGTCCTCTATCCGGTTCTCGCCACCGCCCTGAACGGCTTCAAGGACCTGAGCGAGCTGAGGACCAACCCGCTCGGTCTTCCGCACGTCTGGGTGTGGAGCAACTACTGGGAGATCCTGACCGGGCGCCGCTACTGGCAGGTGCTCGGCAACTCGCTTTTGATCGCTCTTCTGACTGTGGCGCTGACCCTCGCCCTCTCCTCGATGGCGGCTTTCACGTTCGCGCATCTGCGCTTCTTCGGCGACAAGTTCCTGATGAGCTATATCCAGCTCGGGCTCCTTTTTCCGGCGGCGACCGCGATCCTGCCGCTCTTCATCAAGGTCCGCGATCTCGGCCTGCTCGATTCCTACTGGGGCGTCATCCTGCCGCAGGTCGCCTTCTCGCTCGCGATGAGCGTGCTGCTCCTGCGCACGGCGTTTCGGCAGCTTCCCCTGGAGCTGCTCGACGCGGCGATGATGGATGGCTGCGGGTACTTCCGCTATTTCCTCTACATAACCCTGCCGCTCTCCGGACCGATCCTCTCGACGGTTGCGATCATCTCCTTCGTCGGCAGCTGGAACGGCTACCTGCTGCCGCTGATCATCCTCAACAGCGAATCGAAATACCCGTGGACGCTCGGCCTCATGGCCTACCAGGGCCAATACATGACCGCCTGGCAACTGGTGCTCGCCTTCATCACCCTCACCATCCTGCCCGCGATCCTGATGTTTCTGTTGGCGCAGCGATGGATCGTCGCCGGCCTGACCGCGGGCGCGGTCAAGTCCTGATCGAAGGGCGGAAGGCGCTCAAGGCGCAGGCGCCGTCCAGGCCTCGATCATCGCGGCGAACGCGGGCTTCGGGCGGCCGGCGCCGTCGAACGGCAGCGCCGCGCCATAGCCGGAAAAGAACGAGGGAATCCAGGAGCGGTCGTCGCTCAAGCCCCAGGTGGTGACGCCGACGCAGTGGGGCGTCTCGCGGCAGGCGCGGACGACGAAAGCGTAGTCGCGAGCTTGCGTGAGAAGCGACGGCTTGTCGGCCGGCAGGCGGATGCGGAGATCAAGCTCGGTCACCGCGACATCGACGCCGAGCGAAGCGAACTTCGCCATCACAGCGGGCAAATCGGCCGGCGTTGAGCCGGCGACAAAATGCGATTGGAGGCCCACACCGTCGATCGGGACGCCGTCGTGCTTGAGCTTCGACACGAGGTCGTAAAACGCCCGCATCTTCGGGCCGTCGGTCTCGACGCCATAGTCGTTGATATAGAGCTTGGCGGCGGGATCGGCGGCGCGCGCGGCCTGAAGCGCGATGGCGACATAATCGGGACCCATCGCCTCATACCAGATCGACTTGCGCCATCCTGCGTCGTCGCCGAACGGCTCGTTGACCACGTCCCAGGCATAGACCGCGCCCTTATAGCGGCCCGCCTCAATCGCGATGTGAGCGACCATGAGATCGCGGAGTTCCTGCGGAGAAAACTGACCCTGGATAAGCCACAACGGCAATTGCGAATGCCAGACGAGGGTATGGCCGCGAACCTTCTGGCCGTTGGCCTTGGCGAAAGCGACGAGCGCATCGGCGCCCTTCCAATCGAACTGCCCGCGCAGTGGCTCGACCGATTCCCACTTCATCGCGTTCTCCGCCGTGACGCTGGTCAGTTGCGTCGCCGCCAGCTCGCGATAGGGCTTCTCATCGAGGGCGTCGGGATCGAGAGCTGCGCCGAAATAGCGCCCGATCGCCGCCGCGG
>DATGHB010000408.1:0-13232 GCA_035308265.1 Roseiarcus sp. | reverse complement strand
TGGACCATCGCGATTTTCCCTCGAAAGGCCCGAAAACGAGGCTTGGATTTTCTTGGATTTCCTTGGATTCTCTCGTCCGGAATGAGCTTTTTCAATGGGTTGCGCGGCCTTTTCGCGGAAGGAAATTTCTCGCCGTTTTGCCGCCGGGGCCGCCGCGCCTGGTGGGCGCCAGTATTCTTACAATGCGGAGACGCAGTATACGCCATCGAACAAGCCTAGCTCATTTTCTGCTTTTCTGCAATCAATTGTCGTGGACAAAGATTGTCAATTCTTGGTCGAGCCCGACGGGGCGGCGGCAGCGACCCCGTCCGCTCCACAAGCGCCCCCGTGACGGCCCCGATATTCCGAGGCCGACGCAGAGCCGTCAGATTTCGTCTTCGGTCTGTTTGGCGATGACGGGTCGGGGCCTGCCGTCCTCATCGATGGCGACGTAGGTGAAGGTCGCGTCGGTCACTTTCTCGCGCTCATGCGTCAGCCGGCGGCGCGCCCAGGCCTCGATATGGACCTTCATCGAGGTCCGCCCGACTGAATCGACGGCGGTGTAGACGCAGAGCACGTCGCCAACCTTGACGGGCCGGATGAAGGTCATCGCGTCGATGGCGATGGTGACGACGCGCCCATTCGCATATTCGGCGGAGGCGATGCCGCCCGCCACATCCATCTGGCTAAGCACCCAGCCGCCGAAAATATCGCCGTTGGCGTTGGTGTCGGCCGGCATGGCGGCGACGCGGACGGTGAGATCGCCGCGCGGCTCGACGGGAACAGGCAGCCCCTTGTCCATCGGCGCCCGTCACTGGCTCAGGGTCGTGGCTTGCGCCGCGGTGTCGACCGATTTCTCGCTCCGGGTCGGATCAAGGATCTCGGCCGGCGCGGCGACCGCGCCTTTGGCGACGCCCGCCGCGACGCCGATTGCGCCGCCCGTGAAGCCGCCGAGCGATTCGATCAGGCCGGCCTTCGCCTCATTGAGGCTCTGGCCCTCGGCCAGGCGCTCGCCGATCGCGCCCACGACCTCGCCGCTGGCGAACTTGCTGTGGTTGGTGAAGTCGGAAGAGCCGATGTGGGTGAGATCGACGACCTGCACCCTGCCCTTCTCCAGAATCGACCGGTAGGGCTCCTGGGTCGGGTCGAGCGCGCCGAGGCGCGTCGAGTCGCGGGCGAGAAAGCTCGATATGCCGAGCGCCCGATCGTCGCGCGAGACAAAGAGCGTGAAATAGGTCGGGCGCGGGCCGGCGTCGATTTCGGCGATCTGGCGGCGGAACACGTCGATGTCGATGTCCGGCGCGGCCATCATCACGTCGCGGATCTTGGGCGAGAGCCCGCGATCGCGGATCGCCATCTGTCTCAGCGATTCGATGGTGAGGTAGTTGCCCATCGAATGGGCGAGGATGGAGATCGAATCGACGTTCGGGTCCCTGACCAGCGCCTGGAGCACCGCCTCGAGCGCGTCGCGCGAATAAAGCGCGCTGTCGCGGTCATAGACATAGTCGGTCACGCTGCCGCCGGATGGCCAGGTGAACAGCACCGGGGCGACATCGACCCGCGCGTCATGAACGATCTGGGCGAAGCGGTAGACCGCTTCCTCGAAGCGGGTGTTGTAGCCGTGAACGAAAATGAGAACCCTGCGCCCAGGCGTGCGCCGGACGCGCTCGTTGAAGTTCGCTTTCGCCTGGGCCAGGTCCATGCGGTCGGCGCGCAGGATGACGAAATCGCGCTCAGGATTCCCGGGAACCGAAGAGGGCAGGTCGATGTCGCCGGCCCTTCGCGCGCTGTCGGGCGGGATCGACACCACGATGTCGGCGAAATCTAGCCCCCGTCCCCGCGCCCCGCCGAACATGACGCCGGGCGGCTGGACGACAGGGGCGCGCGTCGTCGCCACCATGAGGTCGACCTTGCTGGCGTCGGGCGCGCCCGTCCCGACGACCAGGGTGCCGTAAGGCCGGCTGGAGCAGCCGGCGGCCATCGCCGCCAGGCCGATCGCCGAGATGACGCTGATCCGGGAGCGGCGGGCGCCCCCGCCTTCGACGGGCGCGCGCAGGACTCGCCGCCAACGCGCCCCCAGCCCCATGGCGCGAACGCTGTCTTCAGCCGAGCGTTAGCAGGGCCGAGGAAGGCGCCGCGGCCAAAATGTGCTCGACCGGGGCCGACAGGAGGCCTGTCTTGGCCGGTTCCGCCGGCTTCTCGCGTTCGGTCATGAACCACCAGATCGCGAGCAGCACGATAATGACGATGAGAACGATCGCCCAGGTCGGGAAGCCGCCGCTCGAGGTCGTCGCGGCGGACTGGGCGCTCCTGGCGGCGGATTCGGCGCTCCGCGCGGCGGAACTGGCGGCCGAGGTCGCAGTGGTTGCGGCGCTCGAAGCCGTCGACGCGGCGCCCGACGCAGCCGACGTGGCGGTCTGAGTCGCAGCCGCGGCGACGCCGCCGAGGCTGGCGAGCAGTCCGGAGGCGCCGAGCGCTCTGGAGAGCTCCCCTGGAAGCGCGGCGGCGATCGCGCCCTTCTGGCTGTTGAGCAGCGAAAGGATCGCGGAGGGGTCCGACCAGTTTGAAGGGTCTTGCTGGCCGATGGTGCCGACCGCCGCGTGAGTGACCGCGCCGAGCAGCGACTGGGTCGCGGGGTGCGTCGCGCCCGAGTACTGGCTCAGCGCGCCCACCAGGCTGGAAAGACCGCCGCCGCCGAGCAGGCCGCTCAGGAGATTGGCGCCGTCGTTCATGAACCGGGCGTTGCCGCCCGACGCCGCCTGGCCGATCTTGGTCAGAATGTCCGGGTCCGAATTGGAGATCGCGTCGGACACCTTCTGCGCCCCTCCAGGGGCCGCAGCCGCAGTGCCGAGCGAGGCGAGGATCGCCGGGACAGCCGCGGCGACAACCTTCTGGGCCACCGCTTCGTTGACGCCGAGGGCTCGCGCCAGGCTGCCGACCATTTGCGGCGTAAGGAACTGGGACACGAGACTGACGAGATTGATTGCCATTGCAGCTTCCCCTTGAACCAGTGCTGACGACCAGCCTTCTACCAGACTTTCATGCGCTTGGCGCTCCCCGGATCATCAGAAAATGAGACGGCCGGGTCGGTTCGGCCGGCGATTCGGAAGCCCGGGCCCGAGTCGCAGACCGGATTCTACTGCAATTCCGGGCGCCGGGCGACAAGGACGACGCTCGAAAAGACCAGGACCTCCTCGCCGCGCTGGTTGACGCCGCGAAAGGTGTTGCCGACCAGGCCCCATTTCGGCCTGGAGGTCTCGCGCTTCGACGCCGTTTCCATCGAATAGGCGACGGTGTCGCCCTCGCGCACCGGATGGGGCCAGCGCATCGATTTGAACCCCGGCGAAACGCCAAGCTCGGGAAGCGTCTCGCCCCGCTCGGCCATCGCGGCGCGCAAGGCGCCGCGCTCGTCCACGAGCCGGCGCATGCCCGCGGCGGCGACATGCAGTCCGGAGGCCGCGAGCGGCGCGTCTCCTCTCGCGGCGGCGGCGGCGATTCTGGGATCGAACAGCCGCCCGTAGGCGAGAATCGCCTCGCGCGAGAACGTCGCCTCGCCAAGCGAGGCCGACTGGCCGATGCGAAAGTCCTCGTAGAACATGAGACCGGCTAATTCCCGCGTTGCCTTATGAGGATGAGGCTGCGCTGCGCCATGGCGACAACGCCGTCCTGATTGACGACCTCGTAGAGGAACTCGATCTCGCCGGTGCGGCGCTCGCCAGGACGCTTGGCGAGCGTGCGGCGGCGCACATTGAGCCGGTCGCCCGGCCTGACCGGCCGCTCCCATCGGACTTCCTCGATTCCAGCCTCCTCGACGATCGCCGCGCGCGCGAGGAACGCGTCGCAATTCATCCCGAGCAGCAGCGCGCACGTATGCCAGCCGGAGGCGATGAGGCCGCCGGTTAGGGCGCGGGCCGCCTCCTCGTCGGTATGGAACGGCTGGGGATCGAACTCATGCGCGAACGCGACGATCTCGGCGGCCGAAACATCGACCCCGCCATATTCGGCTACTTCGCCCAGCGGAAAGTCTTCGTAATAGAGCGCGTCCGGCATGGCTTTCAGTTCGCGAAGCGGAAGTGCATGACGTCGCCGTCGGCGACCACATAGTCCTTGCCCTCGAGCCGGAACTTGCCCGCCTCGCGCGCGCCGGCTTCGCCTTTATTCTCGACATAATCGTCATAGGCGATGGTTTCGGCGCGGATGAAGCCCTTTTCAAAATCGGTGTGGATGACGCCCGCCGCCTGCGGGGCTCTCGTTCCCTGCGGAATCGTCCATGCGCGCGCCTCTTTCGGCCCCGCGGTGAAGAAGGTGACGAGATGCAGGAGCTGATAGCCGGCGCGAATGACCCGGCTCAAGCCCGGCTCGGTCAAGCCGATCGCCTCGAGATAGGCCTCCTGCTCTGCCAAAGGCAAGACGGCGATTTCGCTCTCGATCTTCGCCGAGACGACCACCGCCGCCGCGTCTTCCCTGGCCGCATGGTCCCTGACGCGATCGGAAAAGGCGTTGCCCCGGTCGGCCGAGGCTTCGTCGACGTTGCAGACGTACAGGACCGGCTTCGACGACAGGAGGCCGAGCGACTGGAAAAGACGCCGCTGGTCGCGCCCGACGGAGACGACGCGCGCCGGACGCCCTTCCCTCAGCTCTGCGAGGCTCAATTCGGCAAGCGCCAGCATTTCCCTGGCTTCCTTGTCGCCGCCCTTGGCTTTCTTCTCCATCTGCGCGACGCGGCGCTCGAGACTCTCGAGATCGGCGAGCATCAATTCGGTTTCAATCGTGGCGATGTCGGACAGGGGGTCGATGCGGCCTTCGACATGAGTCACGTCGCCGTCCTCGAAGCAGCGCACGACATGGGCGATCGCGTCGCATTCGCGGATATTGCCGAGGAACTGGTTTCCGAGCCCCTCCCCTTTCGAGGCGCCGCGCACGAGGCCGGCGATGTCGACAAAGGAGAGTCGGGTCGGGATGATCTCCTTCGAGTTCGCGATTCCCGCCAGGGTTGCGAGCCGCCCGTCCGGCACCGCCACGTCGCCGACATTGGGTTCGATGGTGCAGAAAGGGTAGTTGGCCGCCTGCGCGGCGGCCGTTTGCGTAAGCGCGTTGAAAAGCGTCGACTTGCCGACATTCGGCAGGCCGACGATGCCGCATTTGAAGCCCATGGAAGCCGTCATGGATCAGGGAAGGTCAGGCCCTCATGCGCAAGCTTCAGGCAAAAGGCAAGCCGCCTGGACAAAACAACGACGGACGATCATTTTGCCCCGCGAGGGGCGGAACTGGCGCCCGTCACGGAGCCTCATTTGTCGGACGCGCTGAATGCAACCCGCTCGGAGGCCGCGGCGCGGCTCCTCGCGCTGCGCGATGAGATTGCGCGCCGCGCGCGCGACTGCGGCCGGTCGCCGGAATCGGTCAGGCTCGTCGCCGTCTCCAAGACCTTTTCAGCCGATGAGGTCTGGCCGACGATCGCCGTCGCCGGCCAGACGTGCTTCGGCGAGAACCGGGTGCAGGAGGCGATCCCCAAGTGGCGGGACTTGCGGGCCCGCGCGGGCGCGCTCGGCAAGACGATCGAGCTTCACCTGATCGGGCCCCTGCAAAGCAACAAGGCGCGCGAGGCGGTCGAGGCGTTCGACGTGATCGAGACGGTCGATCGGGAAAAAATCGCCGCCGCGCTCGCGCGCGAGATCGAGCGGGCCGGCAAACGCCCGCGCCTGTTCGTCGAGGTCAACACCGGAGGCGAACCGCAGAAGGCGGGCGTTCTTGCCGGGGACGCCGACGCTTTCATCGCGCTCTGCCGTGAGACTTATGGGCTCGGGATCGAGGGCCTGATGGCCATCCCCCCGGCGGGCGAGCCGGTCTCGCCGCATTTCGCCCTGCTCGGGGTCATTGCGGAACGCAATGGCCTGAACGAGCGTTCCATGGGCATGAGCGCCGACTGGCCGCTTGCGGTTCAGCTCGGGGCGACGTACGTGCGCGTCGGTTCGGCGATCTTCGGGGCGCGCGATTCACGCCATTGAAACGCGAATCGCGTCCCTCATGCTAAAGTGATTGCGAAACTCTTTCACGAAACACGCGGGCCTTGACCGCCTGATGGCGATACTGATCTTCGTCCTCGCTCTCATCCTGCTGATCGCCGCCGTAGCGAGCGGCTATCAGAGCGTTAACCTGCTGCCGACCGGCATCGGCGTCTTGTACGCGCTCGCGGGAGCGGTCGCCGCTTGCGCCGCGGTGCTGACATTCGCCATCGCGGTTCTGATCCGGCGGATCGATGCGCTGACCAAATCCGTCGGGTCGTCGGCCGTTCCGGCGGGTCTGGAGATGGCGCACGCGAGCGAGACCGCGCGGGGCGAAGAGGTCTCCGCCGCAGCCCCCGCGACCGAAGGGGAGGCGCTGGAGAGCGCAGATGAAGCGCCCGCGGCGGAGGACGAGAGCCCGATCAATATCAATCGGACCGGGCATTTGCCCTCGCTCGAGACGGTTGTGGAGCGCCCGGAGCCGAAGGGGCCGCCGAGCCTGATCGGCAGCTATTCGTCGGCGGGCGCCAACTACAAGATCTTTTCCGACGGCTCGATCGAGGCCGAGACGGACGAGGGAACCTTCACGTTCGCATCGATGGCCGATTTCAAGCGCCATCTCGCCGAGCGTGGCGGCCGCGAGGCCGGCGCCTGATCGACGGGGGCGCGAGTCTCGCCCCGCCGATCAAACCGTCAAGCCGTTCCGCCGCGCGAGCTCCGCCAACGACACATTGGGCCGCGCGCCGAGGTGCTGAATGATCTCCGCCGCGGCCATGACGCCGAGCCGCCCGCAGGTTTTCATGTCGCGCCCGCGCGCAAGGCCGGCGAGGAAGCCGGCGGCGAACATGTCGCCCGCCCCCGTGGTGTCGACAAGCTTGACGATCGGGAAGGCGGGGACCTCCCAGGTTTCATCGCCCTTGACGATGACGCAGCCTTTCTCCGAGCGGGTGACGATTCCGAGCACGCCCTCCGCGCGCAGGCTGTCGAGCGCTTCGCCAAAATGCGGCGTCTCGTACAGCGACAGGATCTCGTCGGTATTGGCGAAGATCGTGTCGACGGTTCGCGAGCGCATGAGCTCGATGAATTCGCCGCGGAACCGGTCGACGCAAAACGAATCCGACAGAGTGAGGGCGACCCTGCGGTTTGCGGCGCGAGCGATCTCCCCGGCCTTCTGGAACGCCGTCTTGGCCGCCGGGCGGTCCCACATGTAACCCTCGAGATAGATGACCTTCGCCGACCTGACCAAAGCCTCGTCGACGTCGTCCGGCGCGAGATAGGAGCTGGCGCCGAGATAGGTGTTCATGGTTCGCTCGCCGTCGGGCGTCACATAGATGAAGCAGCGGCCGGTGGCCGGCCCACGCTCGGCGGGCGAAGTCGAGAAGGCGACCCCGGTCGAACGGATGTCGTCGGCGAACGTCGCGCCGAGCGGATCGCGCTTCACCTTGCCGATATAGGCGGCGGAGACGCCGAACGAGGCGACGCCGACGATGGTGTTGGCGGCCGACCCGCCGGAGATCACGCGCGGATCGACGCGGGCGGCATAAAGCGCCTCGGCGCGGTCCTCGTCGATCAGGTTCATCGCGCCCTTCAGCATCTCCTGAGCGCTGAGATACTCGTCGTCCGCATACGCAAGAAGATCGACCAGCGAATTGCCCAGCCCCAGGACCTCGACCGTCACGCTCATCGCCCCTCTCGAATTCATCAAGGCGGCGGTTCCTCGCATTGGCGGGGGGCGCGGTCAATCCGACGCGCCGGCGCCCGGCCGCTCATGGTTCCAGGCCGAATCGGACATTCCAACCCCCAACGGCCGCCGCATTGCCAACAGGCCGTGATTGGATAAACTCCATTCCGCTCTGGAGGTTACGGGCGGGCTTCAGGAATTTCCCGCGCCTGACCCCAGAGTCGAAGAGCAAATGAGGGAGGCCAACATGCTCGGGCTGATGCAGAGCCGCCCGCTTCTCATATCGGGCCTCGTCGACTACGCATCGACCTGGCACGGGGGCCGCGAGATCGTGTCCCGCGACCCGGAAGGGGTCATCCATCGCTCGACCTATGCCGAAGTCGCCTCACGCGCCAAACGTTTCGCCAATGCGCTCGATGCACTCGGGGCGGCCCGCGGAGATCGGGTCGCGACGCTCGCCTGGAACGGCCATCGCCATCTCGAAATCTACTATGGCGTGACCAGCTCGGGACGCGTCCTTCACACCGTCAATCCGCGCCTCTTTCCCAACCAGATCCAATACATCATGCACCATGCGGAAGACGCCTGCGTGTTCTTCGATCCGGTTTTTGCGCCGCTAATCGAGGAGCTCGCGCCGCGTCTGCCGCTGGTGCGCAACTGGGTCTCGCTTTGCGGGAAAGACCGGCTCCCCAGGATGAAGCTCAGCGGGCTTCTCGCCTATGAGGATCTCATCGCGAAAGCCTCGCCCGACTACGAATGGCCGCTCCTCGACGAGAACACGGCGTCGACCCTCTGCTACACGTCGGGCACGACCGGCAATCCGAAGGGCGTCCTCTACTCGCACCGCTCGACGGTGCTGCACGCCTTCGCCGCCTGCGCGGCCGACGCGCTGGCTCTGAGGGCGCGGGACTCGATTCTGGTCGTGGTGCCGCTCTTTCACGCCAACGCCTGGAGCCTGCCCTTCTCCGCCGCGATGAGCGGCGCGAAGCTCGTGCTGCCTGGGCCAAGGCTCGATCCTGAAAGCATCACTATGCTGCTCGACGCCGAGGGATGCACCAAGGCCTTCGGCATTCCGACGATCTGGCTCAATTTCCTGAGCTACGTGGAAGCGAACAAGGCGAAGCTCGACCTGTCCAGGCTGAAGCTCGAGCAGGTCGTCTCGGGCGGTTCGGCGCCGCCGCGCGCGACGATCGAGAAGTTCCGCGATCTGCTCGGCGTGTTCCTGCTGCAGGCGTGGGGCATGACCGAAACGAGCCCGCTCGCCACCGTCGGTTCCCCGCTGGCGAAACATAGCGACTTAAGCGCGAACGAACTCGTCGACGTCCAGGTCCGACAGGGGCGCCAGGTGTTCGGCATCGACCTCAAGCTTGTCGGGAGCGACGGGCGCGACCTGCCGCACGACGGGGTTTCGGTCGGGGAATTGAAGGTGCGGGGCAACTGGGTGATTTCGGGCTATTTCAAGGGCGAGGGCGCCGGCGCAGTCGACAAGGACGGCTGGCTTGGCACCGGCGACGTCGGAACGATCGATCCCGACGGCTACGTGCAGCTCACCGACCGGCTGAAGGACGTCATCAAGTCGGGCGGCGAATGGATTTCCTCGATCGAGATCGAGAACCTCGCCATGTCGCACCCCGACGTGTTCGAGGCCGCGGTCATCGCGGTCGAGCATCCGGTCTGGCAGGAGCGCCCGCTCCTGATCGTCCATCCCCGCGAGGGGCGCAAACCGACGAAAGCCGCGCTGCTCAAGTTTCTGTCGGAGAGACTGGCGAAGTGGCAGATCCCCGACGACGTGGTCTTCGTCGACGCGCTCCCGCACACGGCGACCGGGAAGCTGCTCAAGACGGAGTTGCGTGAGCGATTCCACGGCCATCTCGCGGTGAGCGGTTGAGGCCGCCCAGCGACAGCGTTCAGACGCGCGGCTGTCCGGCGCTCTTGACTTTGTGGCCCCTTCGGCCCACATGCCAGCCAAGCCGCCATAAGCGCGGTCATTGGCGCTCCGGCCGCGTAACGGACTTTTAAGCCCGCCTGCCGCGCGCTCTTTAATCTTCATTCGACGTCCGGACACGCGGGGCGTTCCCTCCCCTAGCCGCGATTGAGCGCGCCTCGCGCTGCGGCATTTTGAAAGACTTCACACCTTGGATAGTTTTCACGGGTTCGGCCTTGCCGCGCCCCTCAATACCGCGCTGGCCAAGCTTGGCTATGCGCGTCCGACCCCGATTCAGGCCGAGGCCATCCCGCCCTTGATGAAGGGCCGGGATCTCGTCGGCATCGCCCAGACCGGCACCGGCAAGACGGCGGCCTTCGCGCTGCCGATCCTTCATCGGCTCGTGACCGACCGGCGCCCGGCGCCGCGAAGCGGGGCCCGCGTCCTCGTGCTGAGCCCGACGCGGGAACTGGCGAGCCAGATCGCCCAGAGCTTCCGCGACCTTTCGGACGGCCTTGGCCTCAAGATCGCCGTCGTGTTCGGCGGCGTGCCGCATGGCGCGCAGATCCGCGCGCTCCAGGCGGGTCTCGACGTGCTGGTCGCGACGCCCGGGCGCCTGCTCGATCATCTCGACGCCGGCGTCGCGCGTCTCGGCGCGGTTGAATTTCTGGTGCTCGACGAGGTCGACCAAATGCTCGACCTCGGCTTCATCAAGCCGATCCGGCGAATCGTCCGGGAACTGCCCAAGCGGCGGCAGAACCTGTTCTTCTCCGCGACCATGCCCACTGACATTCGCGCGCTCGCCGGCGAATTGCTGCACGACCCGATCGAGGTCTCGGTGACGCCCGCCGCCAAGCCAGCGGACCGTGTCGAGCACAGCGTCGTCCTCATCGAGGCGGCGAAGAAGCGCGACCTCTTGGTCGAACTGTTCAACGATTCCGAACTCACGCGCGTCATCGTCTTCACCCGCACCAAGCACGGGGCCGACCGCGTCGCCCGCGCCCTCGACGAGGCGGGGGTCAATGCTTCCGCCATTCATGGCAACAAGAGCCAGGGTCAGCGCGAGCGGGCGTTGGCCGCCTTCCGCGGCGGAGAGACGCGTGCGCTGGTTGCGACCGACATCGCGGCGCGCGGCATCGACATCGACGGCGTCAGCCATGTCGTCAATTTCGAGCTCCCCGAGGTCGCCGAGGCCTATGTCCATCGCATCGGCCGCACCGCGCGAGCGGGCAATGCGGGCCAGGCGATCTCGCTGTGCGACCACGAGGAGCGCGACCTCTTGCGGGCGATCGAGCGCCTGACCCGGCTCAACCTGCCGAAGACCGACCGCCGCGGCGCGGCGGGTCCGCGGCCGGCGCCGCTTGTGCGAAAGGCGGCGAGCGCAGCCGCGCCCGCGCCCCAGCCGAAACGCTCGTTTCATGCGCCGCATCAGGCGCGAGGCGGCAGGCCGGTCGCCAGCGAGCCGGGCCATCGTCCCGGCTTTCGCACGGGGCCCGCGCGCCTCGGCCGCGAGGTCAAAGGCCGGCGCTGATCGAAGCGCCGTTGGGGCCAGCCTCAACCACGAGGCTGGCCGCGGCGGCCAAGGTCTTCCAGTCGCGCTCATTGGCCAACACCACGGGACAAGCCAGACGATAGAGCTCGGCTGCGACCATTGCGCCGACGACCACGATCGCGTCGCGCTCGAGCATCAGGATCGCCGCCGGCCCGCAGCCCAGCCGCAGCGCCTCGGCGAGCGTTGCGCTGCCTGAGCTCGAGCCGCGCCCGGCAGGCATCATCAGCATGGCGCCCGCCACGTTCGCGCCGGCTTGCGGATGCGAGCGGTCGATGATGGTTCCGGTCGCCGAATCGAGCCCGCCCCAGAAGCTCAGCGGCTCGTCGAGCTTGAGAACGGGTCCGGAAGCGGCGCCCGGAACGAGCGTCACGGCGTCGAACGTCGGCGCGTTCACAACCGCACCACCCTGCCCACGCGCGCCGAGGCGACGCATTCGGCGAGCGACCCGTAGGCGACCTCGACGCCGAGGTTGCCCGGAGCGTAATAGGCGCATTTGCCGGAATTGGTCATGATTGTTCCGACGCCAGGCCGCATCAGCGCGCTGACATAGACGCAGGTGTCGGCGATGAGCGTGACCCGGGCGGCGCGAAGCGGCTCCTCCCAACCGCGCTTGCGGAGCTCATCCAGCGTCGCCCGGCTGCAATTGACAAAGATGTCGGCGACCGGGCGCACGCCACCGAGCATCGGCATGAGGCGGGCGAATTCGGCGAGCGAAAAATGGGGCGTGCCGAGCGAGACGGCGCCAAGCGGCGCGCCGTCGGCGACGCTGGAGAGGGAGCGCGCCGCTTCGCGCAAGTCTTCGGCGGTCAGTTCGACGCGAAGCTCGGGCGCGCGGCCGCCGCAGGCGGTCTCGAGGTCCGGCGCTTCAGGCGTCAGGCCCACGACATGGAACAGCGCGACCGCCCCGGACGAAGCGGCGGCCGCGCCCAGCGCCTTCAGATCGTCCTCGCTCACCTCCGAGGGCAGGCCGACGATCGCGGGAACGAGGCCGCCGCAGCGGCGCCCGATCGTGTGCCCGACCGCGACCGCGAGGCGCTCGAGATCCCATTCGTCCGGGATCGAGGCGATCTCGACCAAAGCGCGCGCCACGCGGTTTTCGGTCAAGTGCAGGCCGTAAGCGGGGGCGCGGCCGGTCATCGCGCATGAGAGGTCGATGAAATCGCCATAGCGGTTGGTGCGCGCGCCGATCACCGAATTGGCGAAGGCGATCGCGTTCGATTCTCCCCAGGCGATCTGCGCGCCGAAGCGCGGGCGAAAGACGCTCTGGTACGGGGCGCAGGTGAAGGTCGGCGCGCAGCCGAGCTCGAGGTGCGCGCGCATGAGTTTCACGCCATTCTCCGCATGCTCCTTCGTTCCGCGAAAGAGCTCGGGATGGATCAGGTCGACCGAGCCGACATTGAGCGTTGTCGGCACGCGAACCTTGCCGCCGAGGTCGACCATCCGCTCGGCGAAATCGAGGCTTGCGCGCCCATGATAGAGGCAGCCGTCGACATGGCTCCCCTCGATATCGATGAAGGCGGGCGCGTCCACCGCCTCGGCGAAGCGCACAAGCAGCCGCATGGCGAAGGCCGCGCCGCCCCCATGCGCGCCGCGCAAGAGTTCGCGATCGAGCGGGGAAAGATCGAGGGACATCAAGCGACGCTATCGGCGGACGAGCCGGGCGGTCAATGGGAACCGCTGGCCGGACCGTGCTAGGCTTGTAACGGCGAAAGATCGGAGGGCCTGATGCCGCTCGTCGCGATCGGCGCGCGCCTGCGCGCAATCTGCCTTGCGCTTCCCGAGGCGACGGAGGAACTCATGCGGCGCGGGCCGTCGTACCGCGTCGCGGACAAGATCTTCGCGCTCGAGCGGCCGTGGAACGACCGGCTCGCGCTCTGGTGCAAGGTTCCGGATGGTTCGCGGGAGATAATGCTCGAAGCGGAGCCTGCGCGGTTTTTCATTCCCCCCTATTTCGGCGCCAAGGGATGGATCGGCGTTGGACTGGACGACAGCGCCGACTGGCGCGAGGTCGAGGCTTTCGTCCGCCGCAGCTATCGGCTGGTCGCACCAAAGCGGCTCGCGAGGTTGGCGCCTTGAGGCGAAGCCTCCTGGCCG
>DATGHB010000407.1:0-6299 GCA_035308265.1 Roseiarcus sp. | reverse complement strand
TGAGGGTGTTGTAGAGACGCAGCGGGGCCTCTTTCGCCTCGGGCGGCGTGTCGTGCTGCGGGCGGGGCGGCGAGTTCATCGGCGGTTCTCGTCGGTCATCTCTCAACGCACGGGCGGCGCGAACAAGGGCGCGGGTGCCGGATGATCGCTTCTCGATGGCTTTGACGAAATAAGGAGACGCGAACCAGCCAGCCGGGAGCTAGCGGCTAATGATGCAAATCCGGATAATGGGACATGCGGGCGTCATGGCCCTTCCAATGACGAGGCGGGGCTTTATTGTCAAGACTTTGCGGCCGGCGCTGGCTCCGGGCGTCATGGCCGTCCCCGGACTTGATCCGGGGATTGTCGCGGCCATCCACGCCACCTCCATTCAAGCCATTGAAACGAAAGCCTTATCCGCACCGACGATCGATGGCGGAGCCCTGCCGCGCGGATGGCCGGTGCAAGGCCGGCCATGACGGAGAAGGCAGGTCCGTCTAAAATGTCGCGTCTTGGGTTCATACGAAGGGGGCAATCTTGGGCCGGGAGACAAACGGCGCGGCCGATCCGGCGGGGGAGTGGGTCCGCGCGGGCCGGCGGGCGATCACCATCCTCGGCGCGCCGGTCGAAGCGGGCGCGGGCATGGCCGGCGCGGCGATGGGGCCGGCCATGCTGCGCACGGCGGGGATCGCCAAAGCGCTGAGGGACCTCGGCCACGACGTCGAGGACCGCGGCGATCTCGGCGCCCCGCATCCGCTGGTCCACGGCGTTGCGCCCGAGGGCAAGGCGCATCGGTTCGCCCATGTCGCGGCCTGGGCGCGGCTTTTGGCGCGCGAGACTTACGAGGTCGTCCGCTCGGGGCGGACGCCGGTCGTGCTCGGCGGCGATCACAGCCTGGCGATGGGGTCGGTCGGCGGCGTCGCCCGCCACGCGGCCGAAGCGGGCCGCGAACTGTTTGTCCTGTGGCTCGACGCCCATTCGGATTTCAATACGCCGCTGACCTCGCCGTCCGGCAACATGCACGGCATGTCGGCTGCGATGCTCGCCCGCGAGCCTGGCCTCGAGGCCGTGTTCGGCGGCGAGCCGCATGGCTTCATCGATCCGGTCCGCCTGCACCTGTTTGGCATCCGGTCGATCGACTTGGGCGAAAGGCGGCTGCTTCAGGACCGCGGCGTCGATGTCGTCGACATGCGCAGGCTGGACGAGGACGGCTTCGCGGTGTCGATCCGGCGCATCATCGATCGGGTCAAGGCCCGCAATGGCCTCTTGCATGTGAGCCTGGATGTCGACTTTCTCGATCCGACGATCGCGCCGGGCGTCGGCACCGCGGTTCCGGGCGGGGCGACTGACCGGGAGGCGCATCTGGTCATGGAGCTCCTGTATGAGTCCGGTCTCAGGCCCTCGCTCGATCTGGTCGAGCTCAACCCGTTCCTCGACGACCGGGGCAAGAGCGCGCTTCTTCTCGTCGATCTGACCGCAAGCCTGTTCGGGCGGCAGGTCTATGCCGCGCGGGGCAGCGAGCAGGTCCGGTAAAGCCTTGATTTAGCAAGACAGTTTTGTCGCCCTCATGCTCGCGGGCCGCGCCTTTTGCCACTTTGCGCCAAAAGTTTGGCTTGATCGCGTGCATCGATAGGCCGATAGCTCACGGGCCGAAACCTATGACGCTGCTGACGGGTAGCGCGGCGGTCTCGAAAAGCGAAAGACACTCAATGGCGCGCAAGAAGATTGCATTGATCGGGGCCGGCCAGATCGGCGGGACGCTGGCCCATCTGGCGGCGATGAAGGAATTGGGCGACATCGTTCTCTTCGACATCATCGACGGGGTGCCGCAGGGCAAAGCGCTGGATTTGGCCGAATCGACCCCGATCGAGGGCGTCAACGCGCGGCTGGCCGGGGCCAGCGACTATTCTGCGATCGCCGGAGCCGACGTCGTCATCGTCACCGCCGGCGTCCCCCGCAAGCCCGGCATGAGCCGCGACGACCTGCTCGGCATCAATCTCAAGGTCATGGACGCGGTTGCTGCGGGCATCAAGACCCACGCTCCGGAGGCCTTCGTCATCTGCATCACCAACCCGCTCGACGCCATGGTGTGGGCGCTTCAGAAGGCCTGCGGCCTGCCGGCCAACAAGGTCGTCGGCATGGCCGGCGTGCTCGATTCCGCCCGCTTCCGCTATTTCCTGGCCGAGGAGTTGCAAGTGTCGGTTGAGGATGTGAGCGCGTTCGTGCTCGGCGGCCACGGCGACGACATGGTCCCCTCGGTCCGCTATTCGACCGTCGCGGGCATTCCGCTGCCCGATCTCGTCAAAATGGGCTGGACCACCCAGGCCAGGCTCGACGTGATCGTCGAGCGGACCCGGAAAGGGGGCGGCGAGATCGTCAACCTGCTCAAGACCGGCTCGGCCTTCTACGCCCCCGCCGCTTCCGCGATTGCGATGGCGGAATCCTATCTCAAGGATCAGCGCCGGGTGCTGCCCTGCGCGGCGCGTCTCACCGGCCAATACGGGGTCAAGGACGCCTATGTCGGGGTCCCGGTGGTGATCGGCGCGAACGGCGTCGAAAAGATCATCGAAATCGCGTTCGACGAGACGGAAAAAGCGATGTTCTCGAAGTCGGTCGCCGCAGTCAGGGGCCTGATGGAGGCCTGCAAGGCGATCAATCCCGCCCTCGCGGCCTAAGTTTGGTCAAAAACGCTCGCCGCTGGCGGGCGTTGGTTTCTCTCGAGGTCCTCGGCGCGATGAACATCCATGAATATCAGGCCAAGGCGGTGCTGAAGGCGTTCGGCGTGCCGGTCGCCGCCGGCTTTCCCGCCTTCACGCCCGAGGAAGCGGTCGAAGCGGCCAGAAAGCTCGGCGGCCCGATCCGGGTGGTGAAGAGCCAGATCCACGCCGGCGGCCGCGGCAAGGGCCGGTTCAAGGAGGCCTCCGCCGGCGACAAGGGCGGCGTGCGGCTCGCCCGCTCGGTCGAGGAGGTCGGGACGTTCGCAAGCCAGATGCTGGGCGCAACGCTGGTGACCGTCCAGACCGGCCTCCAGGGCAAGCCTGTCAACCGCCTTTACATCGAGGACGGGGCCACGATCGACCGGGAGCTCTATCTGTCCGCGCTCGTCGACCGGCAGACGAGCAGGGTGGCGTTCGTGCTCTCGACCGAGGGCGGGGTCGATATCGAGGATGTCGCGCACAGCGCGCCGGAAAAGATCATGAGCTTCGCCGTCGATCCGGCGACCGGGATCATGCCCCATCACGGCCGCGCCGCCGCGCGCGCTCTCGGGCTCTCCGGCGACCTCGCCAAGCAGATTGAGAGCCTCGTCGCCAAGCTATACGCCGCCTTCCTGGCCAAAGACATGGCGATGCTGGAAATCAATCCGCTGATTGTCATGTCGAACGGCCAGTTGCGGGTCCTCGATGCGAAGGTGTCGTTCGACGACAACGCGCTCTACCGCCATCCCGACATCGCCGCGCTACGCGACGAGAGCGAGGAGGACGCAAAGGAGATCGAGGCCTCCAGGCACGATCTCAACTATGTCGCGCTCGAGGGCTCGATCGGTTGCATGGTCAACGGGGCCGGGCTCGCCATGGCGACCATGGACATCATCAAGCTCTACGGGGAAAGTCCGGCGAATTTTCTCGACGTTGGCGGCGGCGCCTCCAAGGACAAGGTCGCCGCAGCGTTCAAGATCATCACCGCGGACAAGAACGTGAAGGGCATCCTGGTCAATATTTTCGGCGGCATCATGCGCTGCGACATCATCGCCGAGGGGGTGATCGCCGCGGTGAAGGAGGTCGGCCTCAAGGTTCCGCTGGTCGTGCGCCTCGAGGGCACGAACGTCGATCTCGGCAAGAAAATCCTGCGCGATTCCGGCCTCAACGTGATTCCGGCCGATGACCTCGACGACGCGGCGCAGAAGATCGTGAACGCAGTGAGGCGGACGGCGTGAGGGCGTCATATCGCAACGAAGGAGACGGGTTGATGCCCCCATCCAAGATCAACGTCCTTGAGGCGGTCGACCGCAAGATTAGGCAAGTCTTTCATCCTTTCGTCGTCGGCGACGTCAACGAGGCCCAAGTCAAGGTCGCGAAATTCGGCGCTGAGTTCGACTGGCACGCGCATGCACACGAAGACGAGGCTTTCTTCGTGCTGCGCGGACGGATCGCGATCGATTTCCGCGACGGCGTCGCGGAAATGGGAGAAGGGGATTTCATCGTCGTCCGGCGAGGCGTCGAACATCGGCCCCGGTGCTTTCCTTAGAGCCCGTCGTTTTGATGTTCGAGCCGAGCACGACGCTCAATACGGGCGACGCGACGAGCGCATTGACCGTGCGCGAACTCGAGCGGCTCTAACGTGGCGGAAGAAGGGTTGGAAACGGCACACAGTTACACATATACTGTGGGCCGGAGGTTCGCATGAAAAACATCACACTAGCCATCGAGGACAAGGTCCTCGACAGGGCCCGCATCGTCGCGGCCGAGAAGAAAACGACCGTTAACGCTCTCGTCCGTGAATTTCTGGCCGACGTTGCAGGCCGCGAGGAAAGGCTTGCGGAGGCTCGAAAGCAGCTCCTGCGGCTAATGGATAATTCCAAGGGCCGGATGGCGACCGATTGGAAGTTCGACCGCGCCGAAACCCATGAGCGGTAAGATCTTCCTCGACACCAACGTTCTGGTCTACGCAGCCACGGGGCGGGAGGCGCATCCGCCGAAATTTCGCCGCGCGCGAGAAATAGTCGCGAGCGCTGATGTTGGCATCTCGACCCAGGTGATCGGAGAGTTCGTCGATAACGTCCAGAAGACGCGAAAGATGCCGCGACCGCTGACGGTTGACGAGGTGTCGGAATGGGTGGAGTGGCTCTTCCGTTTCCCACTTGTCGAAGTGGATCGCCAGGTGGTCGAGTCGGCGCTGATCGTGCAACGGCGGTATCAATTACGCTACTGGGATAGCCAAATCATCGCCGCCGCGGAGCGGCTGGGCGCGGGTGTGCTCTATACCGAAGACCTCAACCACGGCCAGACTTATGGCTCCGTGCGCTGCGAAAATCCGTTTCGATCGAATTGACCCGCCAAGCTCCGAAAGCCTCTCATGTCCATCCTCGTCAACGCCGGCACCAAGGTCATCACCCAGGGCTTCACCGGCAAGAACGGCACGTTTCATTCCGAGCAGGCGATGGCTTACGGCACGAGGCTCATGGGCGGCGTGTCGCCGGGCAAGGGCGGGTCGATACATCTGGGACTGCCGGTCTTCGACACCGTCGCCGAGGCGCGGGAGAAGACGGGCGCCGAGGCCAGCGTGATCTATGTGCCGCCGGCGGGCGCGGCGGACGCGATTTGCGAGGCGATCGACGCGGAAACGCCGCTCATCGTATGCATCACCGAGGGCATTCCGGTTCTCGACATGACGCGGGTCAAGCGGGCGCTGCAAGGCTCGAAGTCCACCCTGATCGGCCCCAATTGCCCAGGCGTCATGACGGCTGGCGAATGCAAGATCGGCATCATGCCGGGCAGCATCTTCTCGCCCGGCAGCGTCGGCGTCGTCTCGCGTTCGGGCACGCTCACCTACGAGGCGGTGTACCAGACGACGCGCGTGGGCCTCGGGCAGACGACGGCGGTGGGCATTGGCGGCGACCCGATCAAGGGCTTGGAATTCGTCGATGTGCTCGCCATGTTTCTTGCCGACCCCAAGACCGAGTCCATCGTCATGATCGGGGAGATCGGCGGCCAGGCCGAGGAGGACGCCGCCGAGTTTCTTAAAGGCGAGGCCAAGCGCGGCCGCGCCAAGCCGGTCGTCGGCTTCATCGCTGGGCGCACCGCTCCCTCCGGGCGGCGCATGGGGCACGCGGGCGCGATCATCGCCGGCGGCAAGGGGGGCGCCGAGGACAAGATCGCGGCGATGGAGGCGGCCGGGATCCGCGTCTCGCCCTCGCCCGCGCGGCTCGGCAAGACGCTGGCCGATCTGTTGCACGGAAATTAGGGGAGTCCCTTCGTGACCCGCCAGGACGTCAATCAGGCGCTGCTCAGAACCTCGTTTCTGTATGGCGCGAACAGCGCCTACATCGAAACCCTGCAGGCGCAATACGAGAAGGATCCGCTCTCGGTCGAGCCCGGCTGGCGCGAATTTTTCGCCAAGCTCGGCGACGATCCGGAGAGCGTGAGCACGATCGCGCGCGGCGCGTCGTGGCGGAATCCCGATTGGCCGGCGATCCCTAAGGGCGAATTCGTCAGCGCGCTGGACGGCGACTGGCCGGTGACGGAAAAGGCGGTCGAGGACAAGCTGCGCGCCAAGGCGGAAGCCTCCTCGCAGGAGGCGCCGAGCGAGGACGAGATTCGCCG
>DATGHB010000406.1:0-2648 GCA_035308265.1 Roseiarcus sp. | reverse complement strand
ATCGGCGTCGCGGTTCCCGGACTGGCCTCAGGCTCCGTCTGCCGCTGGGCGCCGAATCTGCCCTACCTCGACGGACTCGACCTTGCGGCCATGTTTTCCGGCGTGACGGTCGCGCTCGGCAACGACGCAAGGCTCGCCCTTCTCGCCGAGGCGGCGCTCGGCGCTGCGCGCAACGCATCGGACGTCATCCTTCTCGCGATCGGCACCGGCATCGGCTCGGCCGTTCTCGCCGATGGACGGATCGTGCATGGGCAAGGCGGCGCAGCGGCTTCCTTCGGTTGGGCCTGCGCAGACCCGTCGGACTCAGGCGACCGCACCCTCGGCTGGCTCGAACGCAACGCCTCGGGGACCGCGCTCGACGCGATCGCGAGGCGCGGCGGCTGGACGGACGCGCGGGTGCTGATCGCGGCGGCGCGTGGGGGCGACGACGCCGCCCGGGAGGCGTTGAGCAAGCCTTGCGCGGCGCTTGGGGCCGCGATCGCCGGCGCTGTCGCGCTGCTCGGCGCCCGGTCGGTGATCGTATCCGGAGGGGTCGCCGAAGCGATGGACGTGCTTGCGCCATTGATCCTGCCCGTCCTCACGCGCCATCTTCCGCAGCACCTTAACGATGTGACCCTGGCGCCGGCTGAGTTCGGAGCGCGCGCGACCCTGATCGGCGCGGGTCTCGCCGCGTATGGCCACCCGCTCTGGGCGCGGCAAGGCTCATGACGCTCACCATCCGCGCCGTGCGGCCCGACCGGAATCGGCCGGAGCCCCTGTGGCGCCAGACGGAACTCGCGCTGAGAGCGCTGATCGCCGATGGAACCTGGGTCGACGGCGCCCAGCTTCCCAACGAAGCCCGGCTTGGCGAGATGCTTGGCGTCAGCCGGATCACCATGCGCCACGCCCTGCGCAACCTGGAGGAATGGGGGCTCCTGCGCCGCGAGCAGGGACGCGGAACCTTCGTCAGCAGCTCGACAGTCATTGCCGGCGTTCGGGGCCCGACGAGCTTCACCCAGGAAATGGCCGATCGGGGGCTGACCGCCGCATCGCGCGTTCTCGAACTCAAAGCCGTGCGCGCCGACAACGCAATCGCTTCGGCGCTCGAAATCCGGGAAGGAGCAGCGGTGTACAAGATCCGCCGCCTGCGAACCGGCGGAGGCCAGCCGATCGGCATCCAGACCGCCCATCTGCCGGCGAAGCGCGTGCCGGGCCTCATCGACATGGGCGAACTCAAGCCTTCGCTCTACGCCACGTTGCGCGAGCGCTACGGCCTGGTCCCGCAATCGGCGCTCGAAATCTATCGCGTCGGCGCCGTCGCCGAAGGGGACGCCGAACTCCTCGAAGTCGCCGCGGGAAGCCCGGCTTTCATCGTTCAGCGCATCACCTCCGACGCGCGCGGCGCTTATGAGTTCACCGTCTCGACGATGCGCGGCGACCGCTACGAGATCCGATCCAAACTGCGTTTCTGAACAAGACCGAAAGGCCAATGACAATGACCACCCTCTACATCAGCCGCCTCGTCAGGATCGCCGAGCAGGCCGGGGAAGCGAACGCGAGCGCCTTCGAGGCTGCGTCGTCCGCGCTCGCTGCGACGCTGGAAGGGGACGGCCTCGTCCATCTGTTCGGATCGGGACACTCGGTGCTGCCGACCCAGGAAACATTTCCCCGCTACGGGAGCTATGTCGGCTTCAACCCGCTGACCGACCCGCGGGTCATGTGGCACAACGTCCTTGGAGCAGGCGGCGTGCGGGAACTGCTCTGGCTGGAAAGGACGGAGGGCTACGCGGAGAAGTTTCTCGATCACCAGCCGCTCAATCCGGGCGACAGCATCATCATCTTCGGCCATAGCGGCCGCAACGCCTCCGGCATCGACACGGCGATCTACGCCAAGAAACGCGGGCTCACGGTCGTGGCCATCACCGCCAAGGCCAATCTCGACAAGCCCGCGACTCATTCGTCGGGCAAGCGGCTCGCGGACGCAGCCGACATCGTCATCGACACCGGCGCGCCGATCGAGGACGCGATCGTTCCGATCGAAGGTTGGTCGCGCCCGGTCGCCGGATCCTCGACGGTGCTCGCGATGATGATGATGCACGAATTGCTGGCGCAGACCGCGAGCAAGCTCGGCGAGAATGGCATGGAATTGCCGGTGTTCGCTTCGCCGACCATCGCCGGCGTGACCCTGCACGACACCGACCTCATCTACGGGCAGTATCGCGAGCGGATGATCCGCGCTGAGGCCAAGCATCTGGAGTTCTTCAAGGAGAGGATGGCGGGGAAGGTCTGAGGCCTCTGTCGATGAAAGGCGCTCTGGCTGAACTTTGGTCTTTGTCCGCCCACGACCGCCGCCGAGGCCATCGGCTATCTCCTGAAGGTCAGGCGCGTTCCGAGCAGGCTCAGGCCCCCGCCGCCCGGCGGAGGCCCTCTTCGACCGCGGCCAGCGCCTCGCGCGTCTTCGCGCCGTCCGGGCCGCCGGCCTGCGCCATGTCCGGGCGCCCACCGCCGCCCTTGCCGCCGAGCGCCGCCGAGCCGAGCCGCACCAGCTCGACCGCGTTGAAGCGGCCGGTGAGGTCGGGGGTCACGGCGACGACGATGCTCGCCTTGCCGTCCTCGCTCGCGGCGGCGATCGCCGCGACGCCCGAGCCGACGTTCTGCTTCGCCTCGTC
>DATGHB010000405.1:0-5514 GCA_035308265.1 Roseiarcus sp. | reverse complement strand
CTTCGGTCGACACGCCTTCAGGACCGATGGCCGCGCCGATTTGGCTCGGGGCCGGAGGCGGGCCGTGCGCGCCCGGGCCGTGCTGGAACCGCCGGGGCGAGCGGGCGGCGAGAGCCTCGGCGTCGATCCTGACCGCACGCCTGACGCCTCGCCCTCGCCAGAACGCGTCGAACAGCTCGTCGAAGCGGGCGAGTTCCGCCCGGCGCGACGCGAACAGAGTCCGCATCGCGGCGCGCAAACGCTCGGGCCTCTCGGCCATCGGGCTCAGCATCAGCCGCGCCGCGTCCTGCGCCTCCGATTGGCCGGCGGCGAAACCCGCGTCGCGCAACGTGGCGACAAAGCCGGCAAGACGCTTGCGCATCGCAGGCCCTGGTCCGGGCGCTTCGGCGCCGAAACGATGCGCGCCCATCACGCGGCGCACCTCATGCGACCTGGCCGACGAGCCGGCCCGTCGTCTCCCTGCTGATCGCGGCGCGGTCCTCGCGCGTCTTCAACAAAGCGATCAGCGTCGCATGGACAATCTCCGGGTCATCCCGCAGATCCTTGATCTCGAGACCGGCGAGGGTCGCCGCCCAGTCGAGCGTTTCGGCGACGCCCGGAACCTTCTTTAAGTCCTCCTTGCGCAACATTCCGACCATCCGCGCGACCTGAAGGGCGAAATTGGCGTCGAGGCTGGGCTGCCGGTTGAGCAGGATCGCAGCCTCGCGATCGACGTCGGGAAAATCGAGATAATGATAGAGGCAGCGGCGCCTGAGCGCGTCCGACAATTCGCGGGTCGCGTTGGAAGTCAAAACGACGCGCGGGATCGACAGCGCGCTGATGACGCCGAATTCAGGGATCGTCACCTGGAAATCCGACAGGAGCTCGAGCAGGAACGCCTCGAACTCTTCGTCGGCGCGGTCGACCTCGTCGACCAGCAAGACCGGCGGCGTCTTGCGCCGGATGGCTCTGAGCAGCGGCCGCTCGAGCAGATAGGCTTCCGAAAAGATCTGCGCCTCGATCTCGGAGGCCGCGGCGCCCGACCCCTCGCGCGCCTTGATCGCCAGGAGCTGGCGCTGATAGTTCCATTCGTAGAGCGCCGAGCTCGCATCGAGCCCCTCATAGCACTGCATGCGGATGAGCTCTGAGCCGTGCACCCCGGCGAGCGCCTTGGCGACTTCCGTCTTGCCGACTCCCGCCTCGCCCTCGATCAGAAGCGGGCGCTTGAGGTAATCCATCATCCACAGCGCGGTCGCGAGGTCACGGTCGGCGATATAGCCGGCTTCCGCGAGACGCGCCGCAATTGTTTCGCGCGGAAGGCGCTCGCTAGGCATGTGATCCTACCTCTCTCGCCGTTAGCGGGGAGAGGCCGGGTGAGGGGCGTCGCGACAGGCCGCTCGGCGCGAACATGAACCGGCCCCACATCCTGACCTTCTCCCGCAAGCGGGGAGAAGGGACAGCCGGCTCGCGATGGCGCCAATCCCTGTCACGCATGAAGTCCCAAATCCTCCGCCGCCTGCCAGACGCGATAGGCGTCATGGGGCATGGGAATGTGGGTCGAGCCCGCTAATTTGAACGCATCGTTCACCGGATTGGCGAAGCAGGGCACGCTGCCGACATTCGGGCTCTCGCCTACGCCCTTGGCGCCGATCGGGTGATGCGGCGAGGGCGTGACTGTGTAGTCGGTCTCCCAGCGCGGCGTTTCGACCGCAGTCGGCAGGAAGTAGTCCAGGAACGAAGCGCCCTTGACGTTGCCGTCGGCGTCGTAGCCGATCTCCTGACCCATTGCGATTGCGTAGCCTTCGGTGCAGCCGCCGTGCACCTGACCCTCGATGATCATCGGGTTGATGCGGGTGCCGCAGTCGTCGAGAGCGTAGAAGCGTCTCACCTTGTGAACGCCCGTGTCGACGTCGATGTCCATCACACAGATATAGGCGCCAAACGGATAGGTTATGTTCGGCGGATCGTAGTAGCTCACCGCCTCGAGGCCCGGCTCCATGCCGGGAGGGACCCTGTTGTAGGCGGCCCAGGCGAGCGCGCTCATGGTCTCGAACTTCTCCGGATTGCCTTTGACGCGGAACCGGTCGACGTCCCATTCAAGATCGTCCTCGTGCACTTCGAGCTTATAGGCGGCGATCATCTGTGCTTTCGCCTTGATCTTGCGCGCGGCAATGGCGATTGCGGCGCCGGCGACCGGGGTCGAGCGCGAGCCGTAGGTGCCGAGGCCGTAAGGCGCGGTGTCGGTGTTGCCCTCCTCGATCGCAATGTCGTCGGCGGGGATGCCGATCTCGCTGGCGATGATCTGGGCCCAGGTCGTCTCGTGGCCCTGCCCCTGGCTCTTCGTGCCCATCCGCGCGATGCCCTTGCCGGTCGGATGGATGCGGATCTCGCAGGAATCGAACATCGCAATGCCGAGGATGTCGCAGTTCTTCGACGGGCCCGCGCCGACGATTTCGGTGAAGAAGGACACGCCGATCCCCATGAGCTCGCGCGTCTCGCCGCGCCTAAAGGCCTCCTGCTTCGCCTTCTGCTCCTCGCGCAGAGCGCGATAGTTCGTCGCCTCGATCGCCTTCTGCATCGCGGTCAGATAGTCGCCCGAATCGTATTCCCAGCCGAGCGCGGAATGATAGGGAAACTGCTCACGCTTGATGAAATTCTTCATCCTGAAGTCGACCGGATCGAGGCCCAGCTTCTGCGCCATGATGTCCATCGCGCGCTCAATCGCGTAGGCGACTTCGGTCACCCGGAACGAGCAGCGATAGGCGACGCCGACCGGCGCCTTGTTGGTGTAGACGCCGTCGACCGACAGGTGCGCGACCGGGAAGTCGTAGGAGCCGGTGACGATGTTGGAAAAGCCCGCCGGCCATTTCGACGGATCGGCGCAGGCGTCGAACGCGCCGTGATCGGCGAGGATGTGCACGCGTAAAGCCGTCACCCGCCCTTCGCGCGTCGCCGCGATTTCCGTCGTCATGTGGTAGTCGCGGGCGAACGAGGTGGTGGAGAGGTTCTCGATCCGGTCCTCGACCCATTTGACCGGAAGCCCGGTGACGATGGAAGCGACGGCCGAGCAGATATAGCCCGGATAGGCGCCGACCTTGTTGCCGAAGCCGCCGCCGATATCGGGAGAGATGACGTGAATCTTCTGCTCGGGCAGGCCAGCGATCAGCGCGACGACGGTGCGGATGACGTGCGGCGCCTGGAACGTGCCGTAGATCGTGAGGTCGCCGGTGATCTTGTTGAAGCTGACCACGCACTGGCAGGTCTCGAGCGGACAAGGGTGGACGCGCTGGTAGCTCAGCAAGTCCTTGGTCCCGACTTCCGCCTTCTGGAACGCGGCGTCGGTCTGCTCCCGATCGCCGACCTGCCAGTTGAAGATGTGGTTGGGATGCTTGCGCGGTCCGTGAGCGCCGTCATGTCTGTCCTTGATGTCCTCGCGCAGGACCGGCGCGTCCGGGGCCATCGCCTTGAACGGGTCGACGACCACGGGCAGCGCCTCATACTCGACCTCGACGAGGTCGGCGGCGTCGGCCGCAACGTACCGGTCGGTGGCAACGACGAAGGCGATCTCCTGGTTCTGGAACAGGACCTTGCCGTCCGCGAGCACCATCTGGACGTCGCCGGCGAGGGTCGGCATCCAGGCGAGATTGATGCCCTTCAGGTCCTCGGCGGTCAGGACCGCGACTACTCCGGGCAGAGCCTTGGCCTTCGACGCATCGATCTTAACGATGCGCGCGAGAGCGTGGCTCGAGCGATGGAAGTCGCCATGCAGCGTGCCCGGAAGCTTGATGTCGTCGATGTAGTTGCCGCGCCCCTGGGTGGAGCGCACGTCCTCAACGCGCTTGCGCTTGCAGCCTAAGCCCTGCAGTTTTTCGCCGCGCTCGAGCGAAGTGGGGGCGGGAGTGTCGTTCATTCCGCGGCTTCCTTGACTTCGAGGCCGGCCATCTTCGCGGCCGCGTACTGGATGGCGCCGACGATGTTCTGGTATCCGGTGCAGCGGCAGAGGTTGCCCGAAATGCCGATGCGGATCTCGCTCTCGGACGGGCTCGGGTTCTCCTTGAGCAGCCGATAGGCGCGCATGATCATCCCCGGCGTGCAATAGCCGCATTGAAGCCCGTGCATCTCGCGGAAAGCCTCCTGCAGGACATGCAGCTTGCCGTCCGCGCCCGCCAAGCCCTCGATGGTGAGGACGTTTGCGCCCGCGGCCTGCACCGCGAACATGGTGCAGGATTTCACCGACCGGCCGTCGAGGTCGACCGTGCAGGCGCCGCAATGGGAGGTGTCGCAGCCGATGTGCGCTCCGGTCAGGCCGAGGTTCTCACGCAGGTAATGGATGAGCAGCGTCCTCGGCTCGACCGCCGCCGAGACCGCCTTGCCGTTAACCGTCATGCTGACGTTGGTGAGAGACATGTCTCCGCCCTTTCAGGAGCTTGCGCGCGCAAACGCGCGGGCCAGCGCCCGCGCGGTCATGACGCCGGCCATCCTGACGCGATATTCAGCCGAGCCCCGTCCGTCGGCGGCAGGCTCCGTGATCGCGGTCGCCGCGGCCGCGGCGCGGGCTAGCGCCGGCTTGTCGAGCGCGGTCCCGACGACCGCCGCCGCCGCGTCACGGGCGAGGAGCGGGGTTCCGGCGACGTTGGTCAAGCCGATCGCGCAGGTTGCGACCCTGCCGCCTGCGACCGTCAGGATCGCCGCCGCGGCGGCGGCCGCATAGTCGCCGACCTTGCGTTTCAGCTTTTCGTACGCCCCTCCGTGCCCGGCTGGGGGCGCCGGAACGCGGATGGCGGCGAGCACCTCGCCGGGCCTCGTGGCGGTCTCGTAAGGCAAGAGGTAATAGTCGCGCGCCGCCACGCGCCGCTCGCCGTTCGCGCCGCGCAAGACGTAACTCGCGCCGAACGCCATCATCAGCGCCGGCATGTCGTTTCCGGGGTCGCCGTTGGCGACATTGCCGCCGATCGTGCCTTGATAGCGCACCTGGGGATCGGCGATCAGTTCCGCGGTCTCGCGCAAGATAGGCGCGTGCCGCGCGAGCAATTCGCTGCCGATGACCTCATGCTGGGTGGTCATCGCGCCGATTACGATTTCGCCATTCTCCAGACGCACCCCCTTCGGTTCGGCGACGCCCGCGAGGTCGACGAGATGGGTCGGCGCAGCGAGGCGCAGTTTCATCATCGGGATCAGGCTGTGGCCGCCGGCGATCACGCGAGCGTCCGAATCGAGCTTACCCAGGAGGGCGACCGCTTCCGCGAGATCGGCCGGCCGGTGATATTCGAACGATCCGGGGATCAAGACATCCTCCCAGTGCGAGCGGGTTCCGCCCGACGCCGACGGCTTTGCGAACTCGCTTCTCGTTCGCGCGTCGTTCGCGCGCCAGATCCGCGCTCGCTGAGCATTAGATGTGATCTTTCAGGAGGTTGTCCATTCGGTTTGGACCGGGAAGGCTGATGTCGGCAACGTCAGCGATTCGCGGAGGACCGAATGGACACGCACAAGAATGCCCCTTTGACGCCCAAAGGTCGAGAGATGATGGTCCGCACG
>DATGHB010000404.1:0-12265 GCA_035308265.1 Roseiarcus sp. | reverse complement strand
AGCGTGAGCCCGGCGTTGCCGGCGAAGGCCTGGAAGAACTCGCGAACGAGCTCGGTGTCGAAAGCGCCGATCTTCTCGGTCGGAAACTCGGTCTTAAAGATAAGGAAGGGCCGGCCCGACACGTCGAGCGCGACCCGGGTCAAGGTCTCGTCCATCGGCAACAGGCAGTCGGCGTAGCGGGTCAATCCCCGCTTGTCGCCGAGCGCCTTCATCAGCGCCTGGCCGAGCGCGATCCCGACATCCTCGACCGTATGATGATCGTCGATGTGGCGGTCGCCCTCGGCCCGAATCTTGATGTCGATGAGCGAATGGCGCGCCAGCTGATCGAGCATGTGATCGAAAAAGCCGACGCCGGTCTTGACGTCGGCGACGCCCGACCCATCGAGGTCGAGGCCGACCTCGATGGTCGTCTCCCTGGTCTTGCGTACAATGGCGCCCTTGCGCATGGCGGTCTCGAAGCCTTGAACCCGATTTTGGCGGGGTTGATAGCAAGCCGCGCGGCGCTTCGCCACCGGAATGGCGCCTGGCCGCGGGCGCGGGGCTTCGCCGCGAGGCGAAATTCGATTAGTAAGGGGCCGCCAAAAGGGGCGCTTTGAGGGAAACTGACAGCGATGAAGCCGACAAAATTCGGGGTAGGCCAGAGCGTCAAACGCGTCGAGGACATCCGGCTGGTGAGCGGGCGGGGCAATTACGCTTCCGATGCGGCCGACCATGCCGAACTCAAGGCGGTCTTTCTGCGCAGCCCTTATGGACACGCGAAATTCCGCATCGAGGACATCGAAGCGGCGCGCGCGGCGCCCGGCGTTCGCGCCGTCTATGTCGCCGCCGATTTCGCCGGCCTCGGCGGCCTGCCGTGCCTTGCTCCGGTCTCCAACGCCGACGGGTCTGAGACGCCGCTCAAGCCCTATCCGGTGATGGCGGCTGACGAGGTTCAGCATGTCGGCGACATCGTCGCGATGGTCGTCGCCGGCACGGCGCACGAGGCGCGCGACGCCGCCGAACTGATCGGCGTCACATGGGACGAGCTTCCCGCCGTGACGGACATGGAGGAGGCGATCCGGCCGGGAGCGCCGCTGGT
This sequence comes from Roseiarcus sp., assembly GCA_035308265.1. Lineage (GTDB taxonomy): Bacteria > Pseudomonadota > Alphaproteobacteria > Rhizobiales > Beijerinckiaceae > Roseiarcus. The sequence continues at coordinate 11,187 of DATGHB010000404.1, read as the reverse complement.
CTTCGCCGGCGCGCCCGGCAATGTCGCCTACGACGCCCATATCGGCGACAGGCAGGAGACGGACAAGGCGTTCGCCGGCGCCGCGCACAAGGTCGGCGTCAAGGTCGTCAATTCGCGCGTGGTCGCCAACTACATGGAGCCGCGCTCCGCGGTCGGCGAATACGATGCGAAAACCGGCCGCTTCACGCTGACCCTGGGAAGCCAGGGGGTGCATGGCATTCGGGACGCGATCGCCGGGCCGATCCTCAAGATTCCGCCGGAATCGCTGCGCGTGGTCACCCCGGACGTGGGCGGCGGGTTTGGCACCAAGTCGGTCATGTACCGCGAATATCCGCTCGTTCTCGAGGCGGCCAGGCGCCTTGGCCGCCCGGTCGGCTGGCTCGCCGATCGCAGCGAGCATTTCATCGGCGACGCGCAGGGCCGCGACAATGTGACGACGGCGGAGATGGCGCTCGATTCGGGGGGCCGTTTTCTCGCGCTAAAGGTGGATATCCTCGGCAATCTCGGCGCCTACCTGTCCCTGTTCGGCCCGTACATTCCCTATCTCGGCGCTTCGATGGCGACCGGCTCGTACCACATCGACGCCCTCTCCGCGCGGGTTCGCGGAATCTACACCCACACCGTTCCCGTCGACGCCTATCGCGGCGCGGGCCGGCCGGAGGCGGCCTACGTGCTCGAGCGGCTGGTCGACGCTTGCGCGCGAAAGCTCGGCATCGCGCCCGAAGAGTTGCGCGCGCTGAATTTCGTCAAGCCCGAGCAGATGCCCTATCACACCCACACCGATCGCCATTACGACGTCGGCGAGTTCGAAGGCGCGATGCGCGCCTGTCTCAAGAAGGCGGATCGCGCCGGATTCGCGCGGCGGCTCGAGGACGCGCGGGCGCGGGGCAAGATCCGCGGCTTCGGCTTTGCGAGCTATATCGAATGCACGGCCTGGAACGATTCCGAGACCGGATCGCTCACCCTGGAGAAGAATGGCGACTTCACCCTGACGATCGGCACCCAGTCCAACGGGCAGGGGCATGAGACCGCCTACGCGCAAACCGTCTCGCAATATCTCGACGTGCCGCTCGAGCGAATCAAGGTCGTCCAGGGCGACACCGACCGGGTCGCGACCGGCTTTGGCACCGGCGGGTCGCGATCCATCCCGATCGGCGCGGTCATGGTCTCCCGCGCCTCCGAGACCTTGGCCGCTTCGCTCAAGGAGCTTGCGGCCGACAAGCTGGAGGCGGCGGTCGCCGACCTCGAAATCGCGGACGGCAAGGTGCGCATCGCCGGAACCGACCGCGCCATCTCCTATGCCGAGATCGCCGCGCTTCCGGCCGCGACCGCGGCGAAACTGACCGCGACCGAGTCGTTCGCGCCGCCGCACGCCACCTATCCGAACGGCACCCACGCCTGCGAGGTCGAGATCGATCCGGACACCGGCGAAACCGCCATCGTCCGCTACACCGTGGTCGACGACTTCGGATTCACCCTGAACCCGCTGCTGCTCGCGGGACAGGTCCACGGCGGCATCGCGCAAGGAGCGGGCCAGGCGCTGATGGAGCGCGCTTTGTTCGATCGCGAGGGACAACTCCTGACCGCGAGCCTGCTCGATTATTGCCTGCCGCGCGCCGACAATCTCATCGAGTTCGATTTTGAGACCCGCAATGTGCCCTCGACGACCAATCCGATGGGCCTCAAGGGCGCAGGCGAAGCCGGGTCGATCGGATCGACGCCTGCGGTGATGAACGCGGTCGCCGACGCGCTCTGGCGCGCCTATCGGGTCGAGCACATCGACATGCCGGCGACCCCGTTCGCCGTCTATGGCGCGATCAAGCGCTCGCGCGCTCACGCGTAAGCCAGGATCACGTTGCCGCCAAAACAAAAGAGGGAGGATGGAATGGGAACGCAGAGAACGCCTAATAGGCGCGAGGTCCTGGCCGGGAGCGTGGCGCTTGCGCTGACTCCGGGCGCCGTCCGCGCTGAAGGCGCGCGGCCGCTCAAGATCGGCGTCCTGAATGACATGTCGAGCGTCTACGCCGACTACCAGGGCATAGGCTCGGTGATCGCCGCGCGACTCGCGGTCGACGATTTTTCCGCCAAACTCGGCGTGCCGGTCGAAATCATCTCCGCGGACCATCAGAACAAGCCCGACGTCGGGGCGGAGATCGCGCGCAAATGGTTCGATTCCGACCATGTCGATGTCATCATGGACCTGCCGAATTCCGCGGTTGCGCTGGCGGTGATCGCGGTTGCGCAGGAGAAGAACAAGGCGGTCATCGGCTCGGGCGCCGGATCCTCGGTGATGACCGGCGCCAAATGCTCGCGCAATTTCGTTCATTGGACCTATGACACCTACGCCTTGGGCACGGGCTTAGGCAAAGCGCTGACCGAGGCGGGGGGAAAAAGCTGGTTCTTCATCAGCGCCGACTACGCTTTCGGCAAGGATCTCGAAGCCAATTGCGCCGCCGCCGTTCAGGCCGCGGGCGGCAAGGTGGTGGGATCGGTGAGACATCCGCTCAACACCGCCGACTTCTCGTCCTTCATCCTGCAGGCGCAGAATTCCGGCGCCGACACAGTGGGCCTCGCCAATGCCGGCGGGGACCTCAACAATTGCATCAAGCAGGCGCATGAATTCGGCCTCGGCGCGAAGCAGCGCCTGGCCGGCCTGATCCTCAATGTCACGAACATTCCCTCGCTCGGCCTCGAAATCGTCGATGGGGCGACGATCTGCACCGCCTTCTACTGGGACGCGAACGACGGAACGCGCGCGTTCGCCAAGCGCTTCCAGGCGGCCGACCCCAAGAAAATGATGCCCAACGACATGCACGCGGGCATGTACGCCGGGACCGAGCATCTCATGAAAGCCATGGCGCAAATCAAGAGCGCCGACGACGGCGTCAAGCTGGTCGATACGATGAAGGCGATCCCGACCGACGATCCGCTGTTCGGCAGGGGGGTCATCCGTGTCGACGGGCGCAAGCTCCACCCGATGTATCTCTACAAGGCGAAGACTCCCGCCCAGTCGAAGTATGACTGGGACTATTTTGAGCTCATCTCGACGATCAAGCCCGAAGACGCCTTTCGCCCTTTGGACAAGGGCGGGTGTCCGTTCGTCAAGGCATGAAGGCGCGGGCGCCGCGCGCCAAGCAGGGTTGGCTCGCCAGCCAATCCTGTCGGGCGGGCGCGGCGAGCGAAAAACGGGACCGGTTTTTCGCCCGGGCGGAGGCCGCGACAAACCCTTGGTGAAGCACGATCTTTTCCGCCGCGCGATTGCCGCCGGCGAACAGATTCTTGACAAATTCGGAACGCTTCTAGATTATTTCTGTTGTAGGGAAATGGATGCTTCCCTGAAACGCTCCTTTGCCCGAGGTCCGCGGCAGGTTTTGGGAAAAACAACGCGAAGACGCGAGCGGCGAAACGAAGAGGAGAGCTAAGTCATTGAAAACAAACAACCCGTGAAAACGGCGAAATGAAAACGGAGTTAAGCCGTTGAAAACAAACAATTCCGCGCAATACCTGATTCGACGCTCATAAGGATTCCAATGGCTTGCGGCATGCGCCGCGAAACGCTTCGTTTCGCTTGGCGAAATGAAGTGCTCGTTTTGCCAGTCTTTCAGCCTCGTCGAGGCGCGAAGCGTCCGGCGCGGTCCTCGCCCTTCGGAGAGCGAAAAAAAGTTGCGCAAAGGAGGTGTCAAGCCCCTGAAATCATTGGCGCGCGCAACATTGTGCACGCGGTTGAGGAGCCGCGTGGGCAGAGTTGCGTCGGCTCGCCAACGAAATCCGGCTTGGGCGGCGAGCGGCGCTCCCTCAGGCGCGGTTGGCGCTGAACACCGTGAGGCGATCGGGCGCGCGTCGAAGGACCGCGCGAATGGGCATCGCCTCCTCTGGGCCGGGCTTGAGCGCGTTCGCGAAAGTCGCAAGCTTCGCCTCGCCCTGGATCTCGAGCGCGATCGCATTGGCGCGCAAGATCACGCGTCCGGTGAGGGTCAGCCGCGGTTCGGGCGCATCCGGCGCCACGATCGGGGCGACGAGCTGCCGCGCCCCTGGGTCCATGGCTTCAGCGAGGCCTTCGGCGGCGGGAAACCACGAAGCGGTGTGTCCGTCATCGCCCATGCCCAAAACCACGACATCCGCGGGCGTCGGCAAACGGGCGATGCGCGCGCTTGCGGCGGCGAGCTCCCGGTCTGCGGGCAAGCGGACGTCGGCGAGCGGCGTGAAGCTCGCCGCTTCGGCGCGATTGCGCAACAGCTTGTCGCGCACCAGCCGAGCGTTGGACCGCGGGCTGTCGTCGGCCACGCGCCGCTCGTCCGCGAGCGTGATCGCGACCCGCGTCCAGTCGAGGTCCACATTCGACAGGATCTCAAAGAAGCGCGCAGGCGACTTGCCGCCGGAGACCACGAGCAGGGCTACGCCTCGCGCTGCGATCGCCGCCCGCAAACGCTCGGCCGTCCAGTCGGCCAGGCCTTTGGCCAGCTCTTCGCCGTCGGCGAACTCGACGCGGTGGAAATCGGTGTCAATCATTCGTATTCCTCGTTCCAGGTTCGCCCGTCGCGTTCGATCAGCGCGACGGAGGCGTTGGGTCCCCACGTGCCGGCGGCGTATGGGCGGGGCGGTTCGCCCGACTGCGCCCAGGCGTCGCGGATGGGATCGATGAATTTCCACGCCGCTTCGACTTCGTCGCGCCGCATGAACAGGGCCGCGTTCCCGCGCAGGGCGTCCATCAGCAGTCGCTCATATGCGTCGGCAGGAGACACGCCAAAGGCCTCGGCGAAGCTCATGTCGAGCGGCACATGTTGTAGCCGCATATCCCCCGGGCCCGGCTCCTTCACCATCATCCACAGCTTGATTCCTTCGTCCGGCTGTACGCGCATCACCAGGCGATTGGCGGGTATGCCGTCGGGATGCATCGCGAATATGACGTGCGGCAGGCGCCGGAATCCAACAACGATTTCCGAAAAGCGCTGCGGCAGCCTTTTGCCGGTGCGGAGAAAGAAGGGAACCCCCGCCCATCGCCAATTGGCGATCCCAAGCTTGAGAGCGACGAACGTCTCCGTGTCGCTCTGATCCTTGCCGATGTCCTGGAGGTAGCCGGGAACCGGACCGCCATCGGCGAAGCCGGCGCGATATTGGCCGCGCACAGTGAGATTTGCGGCGTTGCTCTCGTCGATCGGTTGCAACGCCTTCAGCACTTTCAGCTTTTCATCCCGGAGCGAGTCCGCCTCGAGCGAACTCGGCGGCTCCATTGCAACGAGGCAGAGGAGTTGCGTCATATGGTTCTGGACCATGTCGCGCATCGCGCCGGCTTCTTCGTAGTATCCGCCTCTTCCCTCGACGCCCAGCGTTTCGGCGACGGTAATCTGCACATGATCGATGTGGGCGTTGTTCCACACCGGCTCGAGCAGGATGTTGGCGAAGCGCAGCGCCATGAGGTTCTGCACCGACTCCTTGCCGAGATAATGATCGATGCGGAAGATGTTGCGCTCGAGAAAGACGGAGCCGATCACATCGTTGATCGCCGCCGCGCTCTCGCCATCCCGGCCGATCGGCTTCTCGACGATGATCCGCGCGCGGGGGCTCGCCAGCCCTTCGGCGCCGAGGCGCTTCGCCAGCGGACCGAACAGATCCGGACTGGTGGCGAGATAGTACGCGCGGATGCGCTCGTCGGCGCCGAGCAGCGCCTTCAGGTCCGCCCATCCGCCGTCCCGCGTCCCGTCGACCGCGACATACTCGAGCCGGGACAGAAATCGCTCCGTCGCCGGGTCCGCTTCGTCGTCAATGACCTTGAATTTCATCAGCGCGTCCTTGACCGAGGCGCGGAACGCTTCGCGGTCGAGGTGGCGTCGCGACGCGCCAATGATCCGGGTCGGCTCAGAGAACTGACCGCTGCGCTCGCGGTGAAACAGCGCCGGGTAGAGCTTGCGGTAAGCCAGGTCGCCGGTGCCGCCAAAGACGACAAGATCGAACGGCTCAACCTTGACAATGCGTGCGGCCATGACGCCTTCTGCTTGCTCGTTGAGAGAAAATGCGGCCGCTCGGCGGATTTAGCCAGGCCGCGATCACCGAACCTTAGCCGTCAACCCGCTCCGCGCCAAGTTCTGGCGACGCCAAGGGCGTTTGCGCTCGGCTCGCCGGGCTCACCGCATCTTTGAACAGGATTTCCCGGTCGCGGGCGAAATTCCTGATCAGCGGCAACGCAGCGGCGCCTATTGCGCGCGCGTCGTGGCCGACCGTTCCGGATGTGAATTCGACTTCGCTCAGGCCCCGTCGATCGAGGCCCTCGAAGATCTGCGCCGTGCGCGCGACGAGCCGATCGCGCATCGTCACTGGCATCGCGCCGTCGATCACGATCGCCTCGAAGTCGATGACGGAGATCGCCGCGGCCGTCGCGTAGGCCAGGGCCCACGCCGCGTCTTCAATCCACGCTTCGAGATGAGCGCCGAATTCGCCCCAGGATTCCGGGGTCGCCCAAATCGAAGTGGGGTCGATCCCCGCCGCCTCGAGCCGGCGTTCCAGTTGATAGATCGACGCGCACGCGATCAGCTGCGGCGCCACGGCGCCGTCGCTCTTCCCGAGGATCGGCATCGATCCGACGGCGCCCGCGTTGCCGGTGCGTCCAGGGCGCAAAGCGCCGTCGAGCACGACTCCGCCGCCGACAAAAGCGCCGAGAAAGAAATACAGGAAATCCCGATGGCGCCAGGAGCGGCCGAAGAAGAACTCGGCCGCGCAGGCGGCGGTCGCGTCGTTGCAGAGCGTGACTGGATACGGGCTGATCGCCGCGATTTCGCCTTCAGTGTCGAACTCGCGCCAGGCGCTCATTGCGCCCGGAGGAGCGCCAATCTCAATCTCCCAGTTCCACAACTGGAATGGCACGCCGACGCCGAGGCCGGCGATCCGCCCTCGTTGGGCCGCATTGAGCTTGAGCGCAAGCGCGGGCAGTTCGCCGCGCATGAACTCGAGGATCATAGCCGGCGTCGGAAAAGCATAGGTGCGCCGCGCGCGCTCGCGCACCACGCCGCGGAAATCGATCAGCGCCAGGTCGCAGCTGCGCCGACCAATCTTAAACCCGAACGAATAGGCCCCTTCGGGATCGATCGACATGGGGATCGTCGGCTGCCCAACCCGGCCGCGGAGCGGGGCCTCCCGCCGCAACAGACCATCCGTTTGCAATCGGTTCATGATCGCGGAGGTTGCTTGGACCGACAGTCCCGTCAACCGCGCAACTTCGACCTTGGACAGCGGGCCGAAACGGCGCACGAGCGAAAGCAGCAGCCGCTCATTATAGAGACGCACGCCGGCCTGATTGGCGCCGCCGGTGGTCGACTGCGAGAATTGGACAAGCGGCGAGGCGACCGCCACATCGGCTTCGTCAAGCGCACGCCCTTGCATAGCGCCCGGGTCGCCATGCGCCCCCTTCATCCTCCGCCTCGGTTTTGTGTACGTTGTTCGCCCCACCATTGGGCCGGACAGGGCGCCTGTCAAGAATTATTCAATCGGATGTAGCTATCCTTGACTCTTGAGCGAAAGTTTGCCTATGCCAGTGCGACGGCGCGAAAACCGTCGCGGCGAGGAAAAACGGCCTTGCGTCCAGCCGTAGCTGGGGCCGCGATCGAAGTCGCCGGATCGATCCTATCGGGAGGAGCCCTCGTGTCCAAGATTTCCGGATTGTTCGTGTCTGTCGCTGCCGCGGCGCTGTCTTTGACCCTTGCGGGCGGGACGGCCTACGCTGGCGACATCGTCGGCCTCATCACCAAAACCAACACCAATCCTTTCTTCGTCAAAATGCGGCAAGGCTTCGAGGCCAAAGCCAAAGAACTCGGCCTGACCCCACAAGCTTATGCGGGCAAGTTCGATGGCGACAACGAAGGTGAAGTGCGGGCGATCGAGCAGCTGATCGCCGCCGGCGCTAAGGGCATCCTGTTGGTGCCAAGCGATTCGACTGCGATCGTGCCGACAGTTGAGAAGGCCCGTAAGGCCGGTGTCCTTGTCATCACGCTCGACACCCCGCTCGATCCGGTCACCGCCGCGGACGCCAATTTCGCCACCGACAATTTCAAGGCCGGCGAGCTCATCGGCCAGTGGGCCAAGGGGACCCTCGGCGACAAGGCCTCAAGCGCCAAAATCGCCACGCTCGATCTCGCGCCCAACGAGCCCACAGTTGACTATCTGCGCCATAACGGCTTCCTCACCGGCTTTGGGATCAAGGTCAAGGATCCCAAGCACTACTCCCCGAGCGACAGCCCGCAGATCGTCGGCTCCGATGTAACAAAAGGCGCCACCGAAGGCGGCCGCACGGCGATGGAGAATATTCTCCAGAAGGCGTCGGACATCAACCTTGTCTATGCGATCAACGAGCCGGCGGCCTACGGCGGTTACGCGGCCCTCAAGGCGGCGGGCAAGGAGAAGGGCGTGACGATCGTCGCGGTCGATGGCGGCTGCCAGGGCGTGAAATGGGTCAAGGATGGCATCATCGGCGCAACTTCCCAGCAGTATCCGCTGCTCATGGCGTCGGACGGCGTCGAGGCCATCGCCGAATATATCAAGACCGGCAAGAAGCCTGAGAGCAAGGACACCGGCGAGAAGCTCGTCACCGATCATCCGGTTGCGGGCGTCCCCTCGATCAGTGTCGAAGAGGGCATGAAGCTCTGCTGGGGTTGATTTGGCCCGCATTGAGAGTCTTAATTCCCTGAAGCCAAATAGGGGCGGCGCCGTGGCCTTTGGCCGCGGCGCCGCCTCCAAGATCAAGCACCAAAACGCGTATTGAGGAAACGAACTGGGCGAGGAAGCGATGAGCCAGGCGTCTGACACGGGCCGTCCCGCGCCGCAGGAGTTCGAACAGGTCTTGACTGGCGCGGCGGGCGCGGTCGCATCATTCGACGAAGATCGGCTGACCTTCCTCCAGCGCGTCCAGCGCTTCCTGCACAGCTATCCGACGACGGTGCCTTTCGTCGTCCTCTTGCTTGGCCTGATCCTTGGCGTCGCCGTCAACCCGTCGCGCTTTACCGCCGCCAGCAACTTGTCGACCGTGCTCACCCAGGTGATGGTGACCGGCATTCTCGGCATCGGCCAAACGCTAGTGATCTTGACTGCGGGCATCGATCTTTCGGTCGGCGTCATCATGGTCATTTCCTCGGTCGTGATGGGGCGCCTCGCGGTCTACGACGGCGTTCCGACCATCCTGGCCTTCCCGCTTGGGCTCCTCGTCGGCGCGGCTTTCGGCTACCTGAACGGGATCCTGGTCACGCGGCTCAGAATGCCGCCATTCATCGTCACCCTGGGAACGCTGAGCATCATCGGCGCGCTCAACACCTTCTATTCGCAGAGCGAAACGATCGGCATGCAGGACATCCAGGACAAGGCCTGGTTCCTGCAGATCATGGGCAATCAGGTCGCCATCGGCTCCGCCCGCATCATGTGGGGCACTTTCCTGATGCTGATTGTCGCGGCGATCGTCTGGTACGTTCTCGGCCGCACCGCCTATGGGCGACATGTTTACGCGACCGGCGATGACGTCGAGGCGGCGCGCCTCGCGGGCATCAACACCGATCATATTCTGCTCAGCGTGTATGTGCTCGCTGGCCTCATCGCGGCGATCGCCGGCTGGGCGCTCATCGGCCGGGTCGGGGCGATCAGCCCGACGGCCGGCGAGAACGCCAATCTCGACAGCATCACCGCAGTGGTCATCGGTGGCACCAGCCTGTTCGGCGGCCGCGGCTCGATCGTCGGCACGGTCATCGGGGCGCTGATCGTCGGCGTCTTCCGCTCCGCGGTCTCGCTCGCAGGCCTCGACGTGCTGTGGCAGGAATTCGCCATCGGTGTGCTGATCATCATCGCGGTCGCGCTCGACCAGTGGATCCGGAGGGTGTCGAAATGAGCGTCGAACCCGTCCTCGCCGCTCGGCAACTCGTCAAGCGCTATGGTCGCGTCACTGCGCTCGATCATGCCGACTTCGAACTCTATCCAGGCGAGATCCTCGCGGTGATCGGCGACAACGGCGCCGGGAAGTCGACCCTGATCAAGGCGCTTTGCGGCGCCGTGATCCCGGATGCGGGCGAGATCCGTCTCGGCGGCGAGGTCGTGCATTTCGCCTCGCCGATCGAGGCCCGCGAGGCGGGCATCGAGACGGTCTACCAGACGCTTGCGCTATCGCCGGCTTTGTCCATCGCCGACAATATGTTCCTCGGCCGCGAGCCGCGGGCGCCGGGTGTCATGGGCCAATGGTTTCGGGCCACCGACCGGGCGGGGATGGCGAAGTTCGCTCGCGACAAGCTCAACGATCTCGGCCTCATGACCATCCAGAACATCCATCAGCCGGTCGAGACGCTGTCGGGCGGCCAGCGCCAAGGCGTGGCGGTGGCGCGCGCGGCGGCCTTCGCCAAGCGCGTCATTATCATGGACGAACCGACGGCGGCGCTCGGCGTCAAGGAGTCGCGGCGTGTGCTCGAGCTGATTCTCGACGTCAAGAGGCGCGGTCTTCCGATCATTCTCATTTCGCACAACATGCCGCATGTGTTCGAGGTCGCCGACCGCATTCACATCCACCGGCTGGGCCGCCGTTTGACGGTCGTCGATCCGAAGAAAGTCACGATGTCGGACGCGGTCGCGATGATGACCGGGGCCATGGCGCCGCCGGTTGAAGCAGAGGCGGCCTGACGCGGGGTGCTGCGCGCCTCGCGGCGCTCTTCACGAAACGGCGATTTGCCTAACCGAGCCCTTGTGCGCTTGAATGTGGCATGCGCAGCGCCGCGCTGCGTCCTCCACATAAGGACTGTCGTTTCATGCGCTATCGACCGCTTGGCCGGACCGGCCAGTTTGTTTCCGAGATCTGCCTTGGCGCGATGACTTTTCACGGCGGCGGCGGGTTCTGGCGCGCGATCGGGTCGCTCGATCAGGCCGCCTCCACCAAGCTCGTCGCCCGCGCGCTCGAAGCCGGCGTCAATTTCATCGATACGGCCAATGTCTATTCCGAAGGGCAGTCGGAGGTTCAGGTCGGCCAGGCGCTGCGCGACCTCGGCGTCAAGCGCGAGGATGTCATCATCGCCACCAAGGTGCGCGGCCGCATGGGGCCGGGGCCGAACGCGGTCGGCCTCTCGCGCGGCCACATCATGGATCAGGTCGCCGCCAGCCTGAAACGGCTGAGCCTCGATCACATCGACCTCTACCAGGTCCACAGCTTCGATCCCGAAACGCCCCTCGAAGAGA